>DATLTN010000069.1 GCA_035533595.1 Acidimicrobiales bacterium | reverse complement strand
GCCCTGACCTCGGACTCGATCTGTAGATGACTTCAGGCTCCGGTTCGCGGCCCCTTTTGGGGGTTTCGCGAACACAGAGCCCGTCATTTCGTGAACATCTCGCGGTGGAGGTGCCGGGAATCGAACCCGGGTCCTTCAGCTTCGCAATGGGCCTTCTCCGAGCGCAGCCGAATGCTTAGTTTCGGGTCCCGCCTCGCAGTCGGCACATCTGCGGGTCCCTAGCCAGCTGAAATGTCCCTGATGGCCACACTGGCGATGACCTTCAGGTAAGCCCTACTAAATGACGCCTGGAATCGACCCGCAGGGCTGGGGCCGGGCAGACGTTGCTGCTAGTTAGGCAGCAAGCGCGAGCTTGGGCTCGGCGTTTGTTTTATGGTTCCGGCTCTTTAACGTGGCTCCGGAGACCACGGCTCGCTTCTCCCATATTGACGACCGAAGTCGAAGCCAGTCACCCCCTGGTTGGTAGTTGCTTCGCTTCGAGCGTACAGCGCCGCTGTGACGTGTCGTCCCGCGAGCGCTGCCGGGAGACTGATCAGCCCCGGCGCTGGTGCTCGCGGATCGCCCGCTCCGCTTCGCGGTTGGAGTCGCGCTCCGCGATCGCCCTGCGCTTGTCGTAGAGGTGGCGGCCGCGTGCGAGGGCGATCTCCACCTTGGCCTTCCCCTCCTTGAAGTAGATCGACAGTGGGACGAGGGTCAGCGACTGCTGGGTCACCTTGCCGCGGAGCTCGTCGATCTGGGCCCGGTGGAGGAGGAGCTTGCGCGGGCGCTCGGGGTCCACGTAGCCGAACCCGCTCGAGTACTCGTAGGGGGCGATGCGCGTGCCGAGCAGGTACATCTCCCCGTTGTCGATGCGTGCGTAGGCGTCCTGGAGGCTCACCTGGCCGGCGCGCAACGACTTCACCTCGCCGCCGCGCAGCGCCATCCCGCACTCGAAGGTCTCGAGGATGTCGTACTCGTGGCGCGCCCGACGGTTCTGCGCGACCTTGCGGTTCGCGTCGCGGCGCTCGTTGCCCTTGACGGCCCTCTTCGTCGCGACGGCCGTCGTCTTCATGGGCATGACCGGAAACGGTAGCCTCCGGCCCGTGCCCGACCGTCCGCCGCGCATGCGGTCTGAGCTGGACAACCCGCGCGTGCCGACCCGATGAGCGGTCTCACGCTCGACGAGGAGCAGCTCGCCGCGATCGTCGCCCACTGCCTCGCCGAACTCCCCAATGAGGGCTGCGGCCTGATCGCCGGCGACCCTGCGAGCGGCGTGGTGCACACGGTCTTCCCGACCCGGAACGCGGCGGCGTCGGCGCGCCTGTACACGGTGGACCCCCGCGACCACCTCCGTGCCGACCGGGAGGCCGAGGCGGCGGGGGCCTCGATCATCGGCGTCTTCCACTCCCACACCCACACCGACCCTTATCCCTCGCCCACCGACGTCGCGCAGGCGCCCGACCCGACCTGGCACTACGTCCTCGTCTCGCTGCGCGACGAGCTCCCGTCGCTGCGCTCGTACCGCATCGTGGGCGGCGAGGTGAGCGAGGAAGCGGTCGTCGCCCCGAGGAGCAGCTCCTCCTAGAGGCGACGGCAGCGGGGGTGGCAGCCACGCCGGCCGGTGGAGATGGCGAAGCCGGCCGGTGGGGATGGTGGCGCCCAGTGGGGTGTGCGGGGTCCTTGTCTACAGTGACCGGGCGGGGATGACCCGCCGAGCAAGCGGGGCGGACCCGGCTTCGGACGACGCGTGGGGGGCGAGCATGGAACGACGCGCACTCGGCGAGACAGGGATCGAGCTGCCCGTCATCGGATTCGGTTGCGGCCCGAACGCCCGCCTGATGGTGGGCGACGACGAGGCGCTGCGGATCGAGACGATCAAGGCTGCGCTCGATGGCGGCATCGACTACTTCGACACCGCCTACGCCTACGGATGGGGGGTCTCGGAGACCAACCTCGGCCGGGCGCTGAAGGAGCTCGGCGCGCGCCCCTCGATCTCGACGAAGTTCTGCCTGCAGCCCGAGGACCTGAAGGACCCCCGCTCGGCGGTGCTCGCCGGCTTCGAGCAGAGCCTCGAGCGCCTCGGCCTCGACAAGGTGGACGTACTGCTCTCGCACAACCGCTTCGCGCGCGCCCACGAAGAGGGCGAGAAGATGAACGTCGGCGCGCTGCTCAACCTGGAGGAGGTCTTCGGGCACAACGGCGTCGCGAGTGCCCTCCAGGAGCTGCTGGATGCAGGGGTGATCCGCACCACGGGCTTCACCTCCTTCGGTGGTGACCCCGAGGCCATCGCCGAGGCCATCGCCTCGGGGGTCTTCGGGAGCATCAACGCCTCGTTCAGCCTGCTCAACCCGAGCGCCGCGGTCGAGGTCGGCCCCGAGGCCGAGGGCGCCGACTACCGGCGGGTGATCTCGACGGCCGCCGGCGCGGGCGTCGGCGTGATGGCGATCCAGGTGCTCGGGCGGGGGATCCTCACCGGCGAGGGGCCGAGCGAGGGCCCCGGCAGCCGCCTCATCCCGACCGCCCGGCGCTTGGGGGACTCGCTCGTGAAGACGGCGATCCGCTACGTGATCTCGACGCCGGGGGTCTCGACGGCGATCCTCGGCCTCTCCGAGCCCGCGCACGTCGCCGAGGCGATCGCCGCGGTCGAGATGGGCCACTTCGGCGAGGCCGAGCGGCACGAGCTCGAGGAAGCGGCGATCCACTAGCCGGGGCGGTCCACATCACCGAAGTGCCCACAGGAGGTAGCGATGTCGGAGCAGCAGCAGGCGGAGGACCCGGTCGGCCTCGTCGTCACCGCGTGCCACGTGCTCGGCAACGAGCAGTTCTCCGACATGGTCTGGGGCCACGTCTCGGTGCGCGACCCCGAGGGCCGGGGCATCTGGATGAAGGCGCACCTGTTCGGCTTCGAGGAAATCGAGCGGGAGAACGTGCTCCTCGTCTCCTTCGACGGCGAGGTGCTCGAAGGCGAGGGGCGGCGCCACGGCGAGTATCCGATCCACACCGAGATCATGCGAGCCCGCCCCGACGTGAACTGCGTCGTCCACACCCACGCCTTCTCGGCCGTGGCCTTCGCCGCGACCCAGCAGCCGCTGCTGCCGATCTCCCACGACGCGACGCTCTTCGTCCCGCCGGACATCCCCCGCTTCACCCGCACCGGCGACCTGATCGTCACCCAGGAGCTCGGTGAGGACCTCGCGCGCACCCTCGGCGACCGGCCCGCGGCGCTGATCCCCCACCACGGGATGGCGGTCACGGGCCCCGACGTGCCGGCCGCGATCATGGCGACGGTACTGCTCGAGCGGGCGTGCGCGAGCCAGCTCGCCGCCGGCGAGGTGAAGACCTGGTCCTCTGACGAGGAGGCGCTCGCCAAGCGGGCCCGCTGCTGGGCGCCGCCACTGCTGCAGATGGGCTGGGAGTACCTCGTCCGCAAGACCGAGCGGGCGCGCCGCGAGCGGTGACGATCGGAGGATCACCATGATGGAGCTACGGGTCGGGCCGCCCTCCTCGGCGCGCTTCCTCGGCACCCCGAGCGAGCGCCACCAGGTGATGCTCGAGCGCGCCGAGCGGGCGATCGCCGAGCCGCTCGTCGGCGTCGTCACCTCCTCCGGCCCCGTCGAGGGGCTCTTCCCGCTCGGGAAGGGCGGCGCCCCGACGTCGGCGGTGCGCGCCCGCATCGAGTCCTACGCGTCGCTCCTCGACGAGGACGCGAGGCGCGAGGTGCAGTTCCCCCTCGAGAGCGACGCCTGGCGACGGTGGTCGAACATCCACCGCTTCCTGATGCGTCACGGGCGCTGCCTGGACGAGATGGGCGACCCGGAGCGTGACCGCGCCCTCGAGCTCCTCGCGGCGGCGCTCAGCCCCGCCGGCTTCGCCGAGGCCCGCGGGGTGATGCGCCTCAACGAGACGATCCAGGAGATCACCGGCCGTCGCGACGAGCGCGGCTACAGCGAGTTCGGCGAGTGGAACTACTGGTTGTGCCTCTTCGGGAGCCCGTCGGCCGACGGTCCCTACGGCTTCCAGCTCGACGGCCACCACCTCAACCTCAACGTCTTCGTGCTCGGCGACCAACTGGTGCTCACGCCCTACCTCCTCGGCTCGGAGCCGCTCGTCGCCGAGGCGGGGCGCTACGCGGGGACACGCGTCCTCGAGGCCGAGGAGCGCCTCGCGCTCGACCTGGTGCAGTCCCTCGACCCCGCCCAGGCACGGCGCGCGGTGGTCGCCGAGGAGCTGCCGCCGGGGCTGTACGCCGGGGCGTTCTGCGACAACCTCGTCCTCGACTACTCCGGCATCGCCCACGGCGAGCTCGACCCGGTGCAGCAGTCGGCGCTGCTCGCGCTCATCGGCTGCTACGTCGGCCGCCTGCCCGATGGCCACGCCGCGGCGAAGATGGCCGAGGTGCGGGCGCACCTCGACGAGACCTACTTCACCTGGATGGGCGCCACCGAGGACGAGAGCGTCTTCTACTACCGGGTGCACAGCCCGGTGCTGCTCGTCGAGTTCGACCACGAGCCCGGCGTCGTCTTCAAGAGCGACGGCCCGATGAAGAGCCACATCCACACCGTGATGCGGACCCCGAACGGCAACGACTACGGCACCGACCTGCTGCGCCAGCACCGCAGCGCGCACGAGCACGCCGGCGCGTGAGCGGCCGCGCCGGGCGCCCGCTCAGCTGACGGGGGCGGGCGCGGCCTGCTCGACCCGCTGCGCGGCGGCCTCCTCGGCCTGCTGCATCAGCGCCTTCACCTGCTCGAGGAGCGGGCCGTGACGGTCGGCGTCGTCGCGCCAGTAGCCCTTGTGGAACATCGAGCGGTAGGCGCCCATGCGCATCCCGCGGTACCCGGCGTCGCCGACCCTCGGGTGCCCCTCGATGACCTCCCCGACCTCGGCGGCGTCGCGGTAGACGTTCATCGGGTCACCGCCCGCCGCGACGAGGGAGATCTGGTCGTCGAGGAGGCGCCGGAAGTGGAGCACCGCCTCGTCGGTGGCCGCGACCTGCTCCTTGGAGCGGTCGACGATCTCGCCCTGTGACCACCAGGCGGCCATGTCCTGGGCGAGCACGTAGTCGAGGATCGGTTTGCCCTCGGCGTCGAAGATCGGGATCTCGTAGCAGGGCGGCGTCGCCGGTATCTCGACGTCGACCCCGTCGGGGACGACGTAGATGTCGTAGACGATGTGGTTGGTGTGCGTGTCGTCGACGGGGACGCGGAACTGCATCTCGAAGCGCAGCCCGCCACCGCCGACGCGGGCGATGTTCGGGAAGATCATGTAGGAGTGCCAGCGCTCCTCGTACTCCTTCGCTCCGCGCTCGGGGGTGTACACCATCGCCTTTTGCACGCCGTGCTCGTCCAGGCGGGAGATCACCCGGTCGTAGCCGATCCCCTGGGCGATGCTCGTGTGCGAGCGGTGCGTCGTCGGGTCGGCGGCGCGCTCCTCCAAGAGGCCGTCGCGCTCGAGGACGTACTTGAAGAAATGGCCGTGCAGGTAGACGCTGTGCACCGGGTCCGAGGCATTCTCCTGGCACTGCAGCCAGTTGCAGGGGATCACCGTGAGGCCGATCTGGCGCAGCGCCCGGGGGTGCACGAGCACGTCCCACGGGGGGAGCACGGGCGGCTCGCCGGGGCCCAGGTAGGCAAAGAGCAGGCCGCCCATCTCCTCGACGGGGTAGCCGCCGATCGAGACGCTGTCGTGCAGGCGCGAGTTCGGGGACTCGAGGGGGGTCTCGACGCACTGCCCGGTCTCGTCGTAGCACCAGCCGTGGTAGGGACAGCGCAGGCCGTGCGCCTCGGGGATGCCGAAGGCCATGTTCACCAGGCGGTGCGCGCAGCGCTCGCCGACGAGGCCGACGGTGCCGGAGCGGTCGCGGTAGCAGACGAGGTCCTCGCCGAGCAGGCGCACCGGCTGCACCGGGTTCTCGTCGAGCTTGGCGACGGGGAGGAAGGGCTGCCAGTAGCGGCGGAGGAGCTCTCCGCCGGGCGTCCCCGGCCCGACGCGGGTCCAGCGCTCGTTCTGCTCGACGGTGACCATGCCGCCCCCTTTCGCGGCGCGGCCGGTCGGCGCGCCTTTCTGCGAGATCGTCTCCCGAGAAGGTACCGCCCGGGGCCACCGACGGTGGCCACCCCGTGCGGCGGGCCGCTCCGGATGGGCGGTGGCCGGGCGAGCGGTAAACTCTGACCGATTCGGTCGTATTTCCCGATCGCCGGAGGGCACCGTGGCCGTCGAAGTTCGTCTCCCCACCCTGCTCCGCCAGGCCGCCGCCGGTCAGCCGTCGGTGCGCCTCGACGGGGCGACCGTCGGCGACATCTTGCAGGAGCTCGTCGCCGCCTACCCCGGCCTCGGGGGCCAGGTGCTCACCGAGGACGGCTCACTGCACCGCTTCGTGAACGTCTACCTGAACGACGACGACGTCCGCTATCTGGACAAGCTCGACACCAAGGTGGGCGAGGGCGACGTGCTCTCCATCCTCCCCGCGGTCGCCGGCGGCTGAGCGCGCGCGCCGGATGGCCCGCTACGACAACATCCTCGACCTGATCGGCAATACCCCGCTCGTCGACGTCTCGCCGCTCAGCCCCAACCCGCAGGTGCAGATCCTCGTGAAGCTCGAGGGGATGAACCCCGGCGGCTCGGTGAAGGACCGCGTCGCGCTGAGCCTCGTCGAGGACGCTGAGAAGCGTGGCGTGCTCGAGCCGGGAGCGACGCTCATCGAGTCCTCCTCCGGCAACACCGGCATCGGCCTCGCCCTCGTCTGCCGGGCCCGCGGCTACCACCTGAAAGTCGTCCTCCCGACCAACGTCTCGATCGAGCGCCGCCAGCTGCTGGAGATCTTCGGCGCCGAGGTCATCGAGTCGCCCGGCTCGGAGGGCTCCAACGGCGCGGTGAGGCTCGTGCGGGCGCTCGCGGCCGAGCACCCCGAGTGGGTCTTCCTCTACCAGTACGGCAACCCGGCGAACCCCCGCGCCCACTACGAGGGGACCGGCCCGGAGATCTGGAGGGACTGCCCTGAGGTCACCCACTTCGTCGCCGGCCTCGGGACGAGCGGCACGCTCCTCGGCGTCGGCCGCTACCTGAAGGAGCAGAACCCCGAGGTGAAGGTGTGGGCCGTCGAGCCGCCGACGGGGGAGATGGTCGACGGCCTGCGCAACCTGGACGACGGCTACGTGCCGCCGATCTTCGAGGACGAGGGGGGCGAGCAGCTGCTCGACATGAAGACCGTCGTCTCGCCGCTCGACTCGATCGTCTTCACCCGCCGCCTCGCCGAGCTCGGGATCTTCTCGGGGATCTCGACGGGGGCGGCCTTCGCCGGCGCGGTGCGCTGCGCCGGGCGCATCGAGCGGGGGACGATCGTCGTGCTCTCCCCGGACGCGGGATGGAAGTACCTCTCGACCGGCGCCTGGACCGACCCCCTCGACGAGGTCGTCGAGCGGGCAAAGAAGGTCATCTACTTCTGAGCTTCCGGCGCCAGGACGACGCGCGCCGCGCCCGATCGACGTCGAGGGCGCCGCGGAGAGCCTGTCGACCTCGAGCATCGCCCCGCTCGGCGGGCCAAGGTCGGCGGGGGAGGCGCGGCACGCGCAGCGGCCGGCACGCCCGGCGAACAGGCGCTTTAGCCTTGGCCCGGTGGACGACCGGCCGATCGGCATCTTCGACAGCGGCTTCGGCGGCCTCACCGTCGCCCGTGCGCTGATCGACCTGCTCCCCGAGGAGCAGGTCGTCTACGTCGGCGACAGCGCCCGCTACCCCTACGGCCCGCGCAGCGCCGAGGAGGTCGCGAAGTTCAGCGCCGAGATCGTCGAGCACCTCGTCGTCCACGAGGGAGTGAAGATGGTCGTCGTCGCCTGCAACACCGCCTCCGCGGTGGCCCTCGACGAGCTGCGTTTCTCCTACTCGGTGCCCGTCCTCGGGGTGATCGAGGCCGGGCTGCGCTCCGCCGCGCTCGCCACCCGTAACGGCCGGGTCGGCGTGATCGGGACGGTGGGCACGATCTCCTCGGGCGCCTATCAGCGGGCCGCGGCGACGCTGCGGATCGGCGCGGAGGTGCACCTCGCCGCCTGCCCCGGCTTCGTCGAGTTCGTCGAGCGGGGAGAGATCGACACCGACCAGGTGCACGTGCTCGCCGAGCGGCTGCTCTCGCCGCTCGCCACGCTCGACATCGACACGCTGCTCCTCGGCTGCACGCACTACCCCTTCCTGGCGCGCACGATCGCGGACGTGATGGGGCGTGACGTGGTCCTCGTCTCCTCGGCCGAGGAGACCGCCTTCGACGTGCGCTCGATCCTGCAGGCGACGGGCCTCGGCCGGCGCGGCGAGCGCACGACCGAGCACCGCTTCCTCTCGTCGGGGGACGTCGGCTGGTTCGCCGAGATGGGGAGCCGCCTCCTCGGCCCCGAGCTGCACCACGCCGAGCACCTCCCCCTCGCCGCGCCCTGAGCCGCACCTTGTAGTTTCGGCGCCGACCAAGGAGCGACCCCCATGACCACACCGGTGAACCTCACGCGCCGTGACGGCCGCGTCATCGACGAGCTGCGGCCCGTGACCCTCGAGCGGGACTACACCGAGTTCGCCGCCGGATCGGTGCTCGCCACGATGGGGCGCACCAAGGTCCTCTGCACCGCCTCGATCGAGGAGGACACCCCTCGCTGGATGCGCGGCAGCGGCAAGGGGTGGGTGACGGCCGAGTACTCGCTGCTGCCGGGCTCCTCTCCCGAGCGCGTCTCGCGCGAGGCGGCGCGTGGCCACCAGAGCGGTCGCACGCACGAGATCCAGCGGCTGATCGGCCGCTCGCTGCGGGCGGTGTGCGACATGGCCGCGTTGGGCGAGCGGCAGGTGATCCTCGACTGCGACGTCCTGCAGGCCGACGGGGGGACGCGCACCGCCTCCATCACCGGCGCCTACGTCGCGCTGCACGACGCGCTCAGCCGACTGCTCACGACGGGGGTCCTCGCCCGCCACCCGCTCTCGGACCCGCTCGCCGCCGTCTCGGTCGGCGTCGTCGAGGGAGTCTGCATGCTCGACCTCGACTACTCCGAGGACTCCCGCGCCGAGGTCGACATGAACGTCGTGATGACCGGCACGGGGCGCTACGTCGAGGTGCAGGGGACCGCCGAGGGGATGCCCTTCTCGGCCGAGGAGCTCGGCGAGCTGCTCGCGCTCGCGAAGAGCGGGATCGACGAGCTCGTCGCCGCGCAGCAGCTGCTGCTCGCGGAGGCGCCCGAGCCGAGGGTCATCGGGCGGCCTTCGTGAGCGGGCTGCAGCTCGTCCTCGCGACGGCCAATCCCGACAAGGAGGTGGAGATGCGGATGATCCTCGAGGCGGTCCTCCCCGACGTCGAGCTCGTCGCGCGCCCCTCCTCGGTCCCCTACGTCGAGGAGATCGGGCGGACCTTCCTCGACAACGCCCGCCTGAAGTCCGAGGCGCTCTGCCGGGCGACCGGCCTCGCGGCGGTCGCCGACGACTCGGGCCTCGAGGTCGACGCCCTCGGCGGCGCGCCGGGCCTCTACTCGGCGCGCTACGCGGGACCGAGCGCGACCTACCAGGACAACGTCGACAAGCTCCTCCTCGCCCTCGGCAGCCGGCCCGACCGCCGCGCCCGCTTCATCTCGGTCGTCACGGTGAGCTTCCCCGACGGGAGCGAGATCGCCGCCGAGGGGATCGTCGAGGGGACGATCGCCGACGCGCCCCGCGGCGGCGGCGGCTTCGGCTACGACCCGGTCTTCCTCCCCGACGGCGGAGGAGGGCGCAGCTACTCCGAGCTCGACCCCGACGAGAAGCACGCGCTCAGCCACCGCGGACGGGCGCTGCGCGAGCTCGCGATCGAGCTCGCCGCCCGCTGAGCAAGGCCTCCGGGGGACCCGGGCGGAACGCCGGGGCTCGACTAGTTTTCGGTCGTGGCCACTCGATACCGCTGCAGCGCCTGCGGGAACCTCACCCGTTTCGACGTCCTGTCGACCAAGCGCGCCCGCGCCTTTCACCACTACAGCCTGGGTGGCGACCTCGTCGTCGAGGAGGAGGAGATCCTCTCCCTCGACATCGAGTCGGTGACCTGCCGCTGGTGCGGGCGCTCGAACGCGATCGAGACGATCGCCGACGAGGAGAGCGCGCCCGCGGCACCGAAGTCCTGAGTCCGCCCGAGCCGCTGATACACCCTCCGACGATCATCTCCAGAGACGAGATCGATAGCGGGAGCATCCCGCCCGGAGGAGAGGAGGCGCCGTGGACAGCTCGGTGCTCACGATCAGTTGCGACGATTGCACGCTGCAGGCGACGCACGCCTGTGACGACTGCGTGGTCTCGTTCCTCCTCGATCACGACCCCGCCGACGCGATCGTCATCGACGCCGACGAGGCGCGCGCCGTGCGCCTCCTCGAGGGCGCCGGGCTCCTCCCCGGCATCCGCCACCAGCGACGCGCCGGCTGAGGCCACGCGCCGCGGGCGCGGCGCCGACGGGGGAGCGGGCCGGAGAGGCCGACGGCGGTGAGCCACCTACTCGTCACCAACGACTTCCCCCCCAAGGTCGGTGGGATCCAGTCCTACCTCCATGAGCTGTGGCGCCGCCTCCCGCCGGAGCGCTTCACCGTCCTCACCCGCGCCCAGCCCGGCGCCGAGGCCTTCGACGCCGCGCAGCCCTACCGGGTCGTGCGCGTCGAGACGCCGATGCTGCTGCCGGGCCCCGCGCTGCGCCGGAGGATCGACGCGCTGGCGGCCGAGTGCGGTGCCTCGCTCGTGGTCCTCGACCCTGCTCTCCCCGTCGGCGGCCTCGGCCCCTCGCTCGCGCACCCCTACGCCCTCGTCCTGCACGGCGCCGAGGTCACCGTGCCGGCGCGCCTCCCCGGCCTCTCCCGGCTGCTCGCCCGCACGATCCGCGGTGCGGCCCTCGTCATCGCGGCGGGGGGCTACCCCGCGGGCGAGGCGCGCCGCATCGTCGGCCGCGCGATGCCCGAGACCGTCCTCGTCCCCCCCGGCGTGGACGCGGGGCGCTTCCACCCGATCGGCGAGGAGGAGCGCGCCGCGGTGCGCCGCCGCCTCGGGGTGGGGGAGGGCGCGCCGCTCGTCGTGAGCGTGAGCCGCCTCGTCCCCCGCAAGGGCATGGACGTGCTCATCGAGGCCGCAGCGGCCCTCGCCCCCCGCCACCCGGGGCTCTCGGTGCTGATCGGCGGCAGCGGGCGCGACGAGGAGCGGCTCGCCCGTCTGATCGAGCGCCACGAGGCGCCGGTGCGCCTGTTGGGGCGCGTCCCCGACGACGAGCTCCCCGCGCTCCTCGGCGCCGCCGACCTCGCGGTGATGCTCTGTCGCAACCGCTGGCTCGGCCTCGAGCAGGAGGGCTTCGGGATCGTCTTCCTGGAGGCCGCGGCGGCGGGCGTCGCGCAGGTCGCCGGCCTCTCGGGGGGCGCGCACGAGGCGGTCCTGCACGAGGAGACCGGCCTCGTCGTCGACCGCCCCGCCGACCTCAAGGTGGCGAGCGAGGCGATCGCCTCGCTGCTCGCCGACCCGGCCCGCCGCGCCCGCCTCGCCGCCGCGGCGCGGGCGCGCGCCGCGGCCACCTTCGACTATGACGAGCTGGCGGCGCGCCTCGACGGGGCGCTGCTGCGCGCCGGGGGCTGAGAATCCCCCGGCCGCGCGGGCGGCCGTGCCAGGCTGGGGCGACCAGCACACGAGAGGGACGACGGTGGAGCGGACGGCCGAGCAGGTGGTGATATCGGGACCTCCCGAGCGCTGTTTCGCCGTGGCCACCGATTTCGAGGCCTACCCCGAGTGGGTCTCGGACGTGAAGCAGGTCGAGGTCCTCGAACATGACGCGCAGGGCCGCGCCCTCGTCGTCGCCTTCCGCGCCGGCGCCTTCGGCCGCTCCACCAACTACGTCCTCGCCTACGACTACTCGCGCGCCCCCGAGGAGGTCTCCTGGGTGCAGCGCGAGGGGGACATCACGAGCCGCCTCGACGGCTCGTACCGCTTCGTCGCGGACGGCGACGGCGCGACGCAGGTGACCTACGCCCTCGCCGTCGAGCTGCGGGTCGCGATCCCCGGCTTCGTCCGCCGCCGCGCCGAGGGGCACATCCTCCACGCCGCGGTGCGCGACCTGAAGGCGCGGGTCGAGTCGCGGGGCTGAGATGAGCGGGGCGCCGGTGGTGCGCCTCGGTGTGGCGCTGCCGGTCTTCGAGCCCTCCGCCTCGCCCGCACTGGAGGCCGCCGAGGAGGCCGAGGCCGCCGGCCTCGACGGGGTCTTCTGTTACGACCACCTGTGGCCGCTCGGCAACCCGACGATGCCGGCGCGCGCCCTGTTCCCTCTCCTCGGCGCGCTCGCGGCGCGCACCGAGCGCCTGCTGATCGGCCCCCTCGTCGCCCGCATCGGGATCATGGAGCCCGAGCACCTCGTCACCTCGCTGCTCGCCGTCGAGGCGCTGTCGGGGGGGCGGCTGATCGCCGGCCTCGGGACGGGGGACGCGAAGAACGCCCCCGAGAACGCCGCCTACGGCGTCGCCTTCGCCCCCGCCGGCGAGCGCCGCGCGCAGCTCGAAGAGGTCGCCACCCGCCTCGTCGCCGCCGGGGTGACGACCTGGGTCGGCGGTGGCGCGCCCGCGACCAACGCCATCGCGCTCCGCCTCGGCTGCCCGCTCAACTTCTGGGCGGCCGCACCCGATGATCTCGCGGCACATGCCCGCCTCGGCCCGGTGACCTGGGCCGGGAACCTGCCGGGTGACCGGGCCGAGGCGGCGGCGCGGCTGTCGGGGGTCGCCCTCGCGGGGGCGGGCTGGATCATCGTCCACTGGCCCGGCCGGGCCGGGCGCCTCGTCGAGGCGGCGGCCGCCGCGGGGCTCGCACGCGCCGCGCCGCCACCCGGGGCGTGAGCGCGACGGACAACCTGCAAGAGCATCGTTGGTAGCCTTTCGCGATGGACTTCCGCCGCATCAACGGACTGCCGCCCTACGTGTTTGCCGAGGTAGACGCGTTGAAGTTGGCAGCACGCCGCGCCGGCGAGGACGTCATCGACCTCGGCTTCGGCAACCCCGACATCCCCTCCCCGGAGATCGCCGTCGACAAGCTCGCCGAGGCCGCGCACAACCCGCGCAACCATCGCTACTCCTCCTCGAAGGGGATCCCCAAGCTCCGTCAGGCGATCGCCGACCTCTACTTCCGCCGCTTCGGGGTCGCCGTCGACCCCGACCGCGAGGTGGTGACGACGATCGGCGCGAAGGAGGGCCTCTCGCACCTCATGTGGGTGCTCGTTGGTCCTGGCGACACCGCGCTCGTGCCCGCGCCGTCCTACCCGATCCACATCTACGCGCCCCTCTTCGCCGGCGCCGACGTGCGCATGGTGCCGCTCGCCAACCTCGGCACCGACGAGGTCGACGCCGGGGAGCACTTCTTCGCGAACCTCCTCGAGGCCTGGCAGTCGGCCTGGCCGAAGCCGCGGGTGGTGATCTTCTCCTTCCCGCACAACCCGACCACGGCCTGCATCGACCTCGCGACGATGACCCGCCTCGTCGCCTTCGCCCACGAGCATGACGTCGTCCTCGTGCACGACTTCGCCTACGCCGAGACCTCCTTCGACGGCTACCGGCCGCCCTCGATCCTCGAGGTCCCCGGCGCCTCGGAGGTGGCCGTCGAGCTCTACACTCTCACCAAGTCCTTCTCGATGGCCGGCTGGCGGATCGCCTTCATGGTCGGCAACACCGAGGTCGTGCAGGCGCTCACCAAGCTGAAGAGTTATCTCGACTACGGGAGCTTCCAGCCGATCCAGATCGCCGCGACGGTGGCGATGAACGAGGCCTCGGAGTACCCGAAGTTCGTGAACGACATCTACCAGCATCGGCGCGACGCCCTCTGCGAGGGGCTGCAGCGGATCGGCTGGGCGATCGACAAGCCGAAGGGGACGATGTTCGTCTGGGCGCCGATCCCCGAGCCCTACAAGGAGATGGGGTCGCTCGAGTTTGCGAAGTTCCTCGTCGCCGAGGCCAAGGTCGCGACCGCCCCCGGGGTCGGCTTCGGGCCGGGCGGCGACGGCTTCGTGCGCTTCGCGCTGATCGAGAACGAGCAGCGCATCGGCCAGGCGGTGCGGACGCTGCGCAAGACCCTCGAGCGTCTCTGAGGCCGTCGGGAAGTTCTGCGGGTCCCGAAACGTTTCTATTGACACGGCTGTAAGCACGCGCGTGTAATTAACTCCCATCTGGTAGCGGGGGGATGCCGGACCACAACATGTAGTGGTTTTGCTGTTGAGGCTCACATCTTGGGCAGGGCGCTCCGAAGGACGGGGAGCGATACAGGCCCGTGCTAGTTGATGGTTGGAAAAGTGCGTGGCGGGCGGGCCTGGTGGCAGGCGCCGAGAGGAGCGAGCAACGATGGCAGTTACCGGAGAGCGTGTGGAGATCGGCATCCGCCGACACTTCACCGATGGCAGTCGACACCCCTACGAGATGCTCGAGTGGGAGCGGCGCGACTCGCGGATCAGCGACTACCGCACCGGTGAGGTCGCCTTCGAACAGCTCGGCGTGGAGGTTCCGCTCACCTGGAGCCTGAACGCCACGAACATCCTCGCCCAGAAGTACTTCCGCGGCACGGTCGGCACCCCCGAGCGCGAGACGTCGCTGCGCCAGGTGATCGACCGCGTCGTCGACACGGTCACCGCCTGGGGGGTGAAGGACGGCTACTTCGTCGACGCCGAGGAGGCCGCCGCCTTCTCCGACGAGCTCAAGTACCTCATCGCCTTCCAGAAGGCGGCCTTCAACTCGCCGGTGTGGTTCAACATCGGGGTGAAGGGCGTCCCCCAGCAGGCGAGCGCCTGCCAGCCCTACGGGGCGCTCGTCAGCACCCCCGCTGGCCTGGTTCCGATCGGCCGGTTGGTCGAGGAGCGCGCGGTCGGCACCAAGGTGTTCGACGCACACGGCGTGACGAGCGTCGTCGCGGTGAAGGCCAACGGCCAAAAGGAGGTGCTGCGGCTGCACGCCAAGTCGGGCCAGCAGCTCGACGTCACCGCGGACCACCTCGTGTGGCGGGCTTCGGACAGCCGCCACGGCCACTTCGTCGCCGCCGGCTCTCTGAAGGCCGGCGACCGCCTGATGTGGCATCGCACCGAGAGCCACGGCGCAGGAGAGATCACCTCGGCGGCGATCGCCGAGGCGGCGCTCGCCGGCTGGCTGCAGTCCGACGGCTTCGTCGGTCAGTACGAAGGGACGAACCGCTCCCTCACGATCGAGGCGATGACCGTTACTGACGCCGAGCGCGAGTGGGTGCTCAGCGCGATCGACCAGGTCTTCCCCGGCGTCCACCGCCACGAGCGGGCGGTGGAGACGATGGACCCCACCCTTGACTGCCGGAGGACCCGGCTCTACGGGAACGAGCTCGCGCCCTTCGTCGAGCGGTGGGGCCTTCGCCAGCGGGAGGCGGAGATGACCGTCCCTGAGCAGCTCTACACCGCCCCGCTCCCCGTGGTGGCGGCCTACTTGCGGAGCCTGTTCCAGGCCGAGGGCTACGTGCAGGTACGCGAGCGCTCGGCGTGCATCGCCTTCGACATGGTCTCCGAAGGGATCGTGCGTGGCACGCAAGCGCTCCTCGCGCGCTTCGGCATCTACTCCCGTGTCCGCTTCAAGGGCGACGCCCGCGAGGACCGGAAGGGCTGCTGGCAGCTCGCGATTCGGCCGCTCGGCGACCGGATCGCCTTCGCAGCCGAGATCGGGTTTATCGGTCCCCGCAAGGCGGGGCTGGTCGAGGAGAGCCTGGGCCTCCCCGGCCTTGCCACCCGGGCGACGAAGCAGCTCGAGATCGAGCGCATCGAGAGCGTCGGTGTGCAGGAGGTCTTCGACATCCAGACCGAGAGCGGCGAGTACTTGAGCGCCGGCCTGCGCGTCCACAACTGCTTCATCCTCGCCGTCGACGACTCGATGTCGGCGATCCTCAACTGGTACGTCGAGGAGGGGACGATCTTCAAGGGCGGCTCCGGCTCGGGGGTCAACCTCTCCAAGATCCGCTCCTCCAAGGAGCTCCTCGCCGGCGGCGGCACGGCCTCGGGACCGGTGAGCTTCATGCGCGGCGCCGACGCCTCGGCCGGGACGATCAAGTCCGGCGGCAAGACGCGCCGCGCCGCGAAGATGGTCATCCTCGACGCCGACCACCCCGACGTCCAGGAGTTCATCTGGTGCAAGGCCAAGGAGGAGCGAAAGGCGCGTGCCCTCGCGGCGGCAGGCTTCGACATGGACCTCGACGGCGTCGACAGCCACTCCATCCAATACCAGAACGCGAACAACTCGGTGCGAGTGAGCGACGAGTTCATGGAGGCGGTCCTCGAGGGGCGCGAGTGGGGCCTCACCGCGCGCACTAACGGCGAGATCATGGAGACCCTCCCGGCCCGCCAGCTCTTCCGTGAGATCGCGGAGGCCGCGTGGGAGTGCGCCGACCCCGGCCTGCAGTTCGACACCACGATCAACCGCTGGCACACCGCGCCGAACACCGGCCGGATCAACGGCTCCAACCCCTGCAGCGAGTACCTGCACCTCGACAACTCGGCGTGCAACCTCGCAAGCCTCAACCTCCTCGCCTTCTTGGACCACGAGGACCACTTCGACGTCGAGGGCTTCAAGGCGGCGGTCGAGGTGATCTTCACCGCGCAGGAGATCATCGTCGGCAACGCCGACTACCCGACCGAGAAGATCGGCGAGAACACCCGCGCCTTCCGGGAGATCGGCATCGGCTACGCCAACCTCGGCGCGATGCTGATGGCGCTCGGCATGCCCTACGACTCCGACGACGCGCGCTCGCTCAGCGCAGCGATCACCGCGCTCATGACCGGGCACAGCTACGCCACCTCGGGGCGCATCGCCTCGCGGATGGGTCCCTTCGCCGGCTTCCACGACAACGCCGAGGCGATGATCAACGTGCTGAAGATGCACCTCGACGCCGTCGACGGGATCGACCGCAGCCGCGTGCCGGGCGATCTCCTCGAGGCGGCGCGGGAGTCCTGGGCGACGTCGGTCGAGCTCGGCGAGGCCTACGGCGTGCGCAACGCGCAGGCGAGCGTGCTCGCCCCCACCGGGACGATCAGCTTCCTCATGGACTGCGACACGACGGGGGTCGAGCCCGACCTCGGCCTCGTGAAGACGAAGAAGCTCGTCGGTGGCGGGACGATGTCGATCGTCAACCAGACGATCCCGCGTGCGCTGCGCAACCTCGGCTACTCGGCCGAGGAGATCGAGGTGATCGTCGCCTACATCGCCGAGCACCACTCGATCCTCGGGGCACCGGCGCTGAAGGCCGAGCACCTTCCGGTCTTCGCCTGCTCGATGGGCGACAACGCGATCCACTACGGCGGCCACGTGAAGATGCTCGGGGCCGTGCAGCCCTTCATCTCCGGCGGCATCTCCAAGACGGTGAACATGCCCTCGGACGTGACCATCGAGGACGTCGAGCAGCTGCACATCGACGCCTGGAAGCTCGGCCTGAAGGCGGTCGCCATCTACCGCGACAACACCAAGGTCGCGCAACCGCTCTCGGCGACCAAGAACGCGGACGACGCCCTCGACATCGAGCTCGGCATCTCGAGCGAGCGGGAGTCGGCGCTGCTCGCCCGCATCGCCGAGCTGCAGGACGCGCTCGCCGTTCCGGCTCCGCCGACGACGGCCCGCACCCGCCTGCCCCGCCGCCGCCGCTCCAACACCTTCTCCTTCCGCGTCGCGGATTGCGAGGGCTACGTGACGGTCGGCGAGTACGACGACGGCCGCCCCGGCGAGGTCTTCATGAAGGTCTCCAAGCAGGGCTCGACGCTGTCGGGGGTGATGGACGCCTTCGCCATCTCGGTGAGCCTCGGCCTGCAGCACGGGGTGCCGCTCAAGACCTTCGTGAACAAGTACACCAACATGCGCTTCGAGCCGGCGGGGATCACCGACGACGCCGACCTGCGCCTCGCCTCGAGCCTCGTCGACTACATCTTCCGCCGGCTGGCGCTCGACTACCTGAGTCTCGACGAGCGGATCGACCTCGGGATCCTCTCGACGGGGGAGCGCACGCAGCCGACGCTGCCGGGCTTCGAGGACGTGGAGAGCGGCACGGCGGCCCGCTCGGACCGCGAGACCTTCGGAGAGGGCGGTGACCGCGACCGGGCGCCCGCCCGCTCCGCCTCGATCCCCGTGGTCGAGGAGCGGCCGCTGTTCGAGAACCGGGACGCGCCCTTCTGCTACTCCTGCGGCAACATCATGCAGCGGGCGGGCTCCTGCTACGCCTGCCCGTCCTGCGGCTCGACGAGCGGCTGCTCGTGAGCTGACGCACCCTGCCCGAGCGTGAGAGAGGAGGTGGCCCACGGGCCTCCTCCTCTCTCACGCCAGAAGCACGACCGCCCGTCGAGCGAGCGATGCACGACCAGCTGATCGTCGTCACCGGGGCGAGCGACGGCATCGGCGCCGCCGCCGCCCGCCAGCTGCGCGCCCTCGGCGCGACGGTCGTCGTCGTCGGCCGCTCGCCCGAGAAGACCGCCGCGGTCGCCGCCCGCCTCGAGGCCCGTTTCTACGTCGCCGACTACACCCTCCTCGCCGAGGTGCGCCGCCTCGCCGAGCAGCTCGGCAACGACCTCCCGCGCATCGACCTCCTTGCCCACAACGCGGGCGGGATCTTCGGCGTCCGCGAGCTGACGGTCGACGGCCACGAGAGGACCCTGCAGGTCAACCACCTCGCCCCCTTCCTCCTCACCCAGCTGCTCCGCGAGCGGCTGATCGAGAGCAGGGCGCGGGTGATCACCACCTCGAGCGTCGCGAACAAGGTCTTCAGCCGCCTCGACCTCGACGACCTCGAGCTCACCCACCGCTACAGCGCGCGCGTCGCCTACGGGAACGCCAAGCTCGCGAACATCCTCTTCACCCGCGAGCTGCACCGCCGCCACCACGGCGCGGGGCTCGCCGCGGCGGCCTTCCACCCCGGCGGGGTGGCGAGCAACTTCGCCGCCGAGAGCTCGAGCCTGCTGCGCCTCGTCTACCGCACGCCGCTGCGCCACCGGCTGCTGATCTCGCCCGCCGCGGGGGCGGACACGCTCGTCTGGCTGGCGAGGACGACCCCGGGGGTGGAGTGGCGCTCGGGCGGCTACTACGTCCGGCGCGCGCTGTCGGGTGCCGTCGACAAGCTCGCCGACGACCCCGAGGCCGCGCGCGCCCTGTGGGAACGCTCCGCCGCCCTCCTCGGTCGCTGAGCGAGCGCCGCGACCTCCCGCCGGCGCCGGCGCAGCTATAGTGCTGTGCATGGTACCTGGCCCGGCATCGAAGCTGATGAGCCAGATGCGGCGGGGCGCGATCGAGTACTGCGTGCTGGCGCTGCTGCGCAAGCAGGAGCGCTACGGCTTCGAGCTCGCGCGCACCCTCGCCGACGCCGACGGCCTGGTGACGAGCGAGGGGACCCTCTACCCGCTCCTCAGTCGCTTGCGCCGCGAGGGGCTCGTCGACACCGCCTGGCGGGAGTCGACGCAGGGGCCGCCGCGCCGCTACTACAGCCTCACGCGCGACGGCGCCGCGGCGCTCGATGGCTTCGCCGAGCAGTGGGGGCGCTTTCGCGACACCGTCGACCGCATCCTCTTGGAAGGGGCGTGAGCATGGCCACCGACCCGCAGCGCGAGGCGATCGTCGTCCGCTACCTCGCCGCACTTGACGCGGCGCTCGGCGCCCTTCCCGCGTCGCGGCGCGAGGAGATCGGCGAAGCCGTCGCGCAGCACATCGCCGACGCCCGCGCCGAGCTGGCCGCTGAGAGCGAGAGCGAGACCGAGAGCGCGCTGCGCACCCTCCTCGACCGCCTCGGCACCCCCGAGGAGATCGCCGCCGACGGCCTCGAGGAGGAGGCGGAGGAGGAGAACGAGGCGACGATCGTCGCGCCCCCGCCGCTGCCGCGTGCTCTCCTCCTCGATCTCGCGCCCCTCCGCCGCCACGGCCTCCTCGCCGCGGGAGGGGTGGCCGCCGCCGCGCTCGTCCTCGTCGTCCTCCTCCTCGCCGTCGCGGCCCCCGCCTTCACGCGCACCAACCAGGCCTCCTCGGTCGTCACGACCCCGCGGCGCGCTGCGGCGCTGCGCGGTACCCGCCCGGTGATCGCCGCCCCCGCGGACGTCGGCCTGAGCGAGGCGGCGGCGGTCGGCGCGCTGCAGGCGGCCGGGCTGCAGCCGGTCGTCCGCTTCGAGCAGAGCCCGACGGCGGGGCACCCCGGTGTCGTCACCAGCGAGTGGCCGGGAGCGGGGACGCGGCTCGTCGTCGGCTCGGTCGTGCAGGTGCTCGTCACCCTGCGAGGCGCGCCCGCGGCGGTGCCCTCTCCGGGCTGAGCTACCAGCTGGGCCAGTTGGAGGGGAGCGAGCCCGTCGGCGGGCTGCTCTGCATCTGGCCCCCGGGCCCGCCGAGGGACTGCACCAGCGCGGAGAAGTTGGCGCCGAAGGCCGTCGAGTTGCCGCCGTAGTACTGGCGGTTGTCCGAGGCCATCGTCGTCCCGTCGCCAGAGGCGTCCGACCAGCCCATCTCCATCCCCGTCGCCCCCTCGTAGAGCTGGCCGAGGACGGTGTTCGCGTCCACCTGCTGACCGACCTGCACCGAGGGGTTGACGTCCTCGGCGGCGTAGACGACGAGCCCCGCGGCGGGGCCGTCCGAGAGACGGTACGAGATGAAGGTGCCGCCGGGCCAGCCGCCGTTGCCGGTGCTGATCACCACGCCGTCGCCGACCGCGTAGACCGGGCCGTAGCCGCTGAAGTCGACGCCCTGGTCGATGCGCTCCGCGGAGAGGCCGCGTAGGTCGCGGAGCGGGTTCGCATAGCTCCCGGAGGAGACGTGCGAGGTCGGCAGCACCCCGTTGAAGGTCGTCTGCTGCGCCTGCTGGGCGAGCGCCCGCTCGCTCGCGAGCACCCGAGCCTGCTCGCGGCGCTGCGCCGCCGCGGTGACGAGCGCCAGCAGGTTGCCCTTCACCGAGTTGAGGAGCTCGTCGTCGCGGGCGATCCCCGCCTCGGCGGCCCGCCGGGAGGAGGCGAGGTCGCGCAGCGTCTGCTGGGTCTCGGCACGCTCCTTCTCGAGCGTCAGCTCGGTGGCGTTGGTGTGGTTCTCGTCCTGCTGGAGGGCGCTCACCGCGTCGTCGAGCGTGCCGCTCGTCACCCCGAGGTAGGTCTGGGCCTCGGCGACGTGGTTGGCGTTCGCCCCGGTGCCGAAGAAGGTCGCGGTCGGCGACTCGCCCGAGGTCGCGGCCACGTAGGCGTCGATCGCCCACTGCCGGACGTGCGTGGTGGCGACGGCGACGGTCTTGTGGTCCGTCTTCAGCTTGGAGTCGTCGCCCCCGATCTCGCGCTGCAGGAAGGCGAGGTGGGCGGCGACGGCGTCGAAGTGGGCGACGAGCCCCTCGTCGGCGTTGCCCTCGGCGGCGAGCTTGTTCTCGAGGATGTTGATCTGGCTGCGGTCGGTGGTGACGGTGGCCTGGCCGAGCGTCGCGGCGCCGACCACCGGCCCCGCCGCGCCGAACAGGAGGAGGGCGAGCAGGCCCGTCCGCCGGCACCCGAGGGCGCCCGGGGAGCACCGGCTACGCGTCGCGGGCCGCGCCGCGCCGTGGTGATCGCGCACAATGGGCAAGCAGACTACTCAACCGACCTGCGATCCTGCCTCCCGAAAGGCCTGCCGGCGCGCGCGGCTCGGGCTCAGCGCTTCGCGACGACCGGCACCTCGAGCGGCGCCGTCGCCACCTGTGGCTTCGCGTTGCGCCCCCCGGTCTCGGGGACGAAGCGGGCGACGAGGATGGCGACCATCGCCGCCGCGCAGCCGATGTAGAGGAAGGCGGGGCCGTAGCGGTTGTTGTGCGCGATGAGGGCGAAGATCACCGGGGAGATGGCGGTGCCCCCCTGGCCGGTGAAGCGCCACAGGCCGAGGAAGCGGCCGCGCGCCTCGGGGGGCGCGACGTCGGCGCCGACGGTCTGGATCGAGCCACCGGTGAGCGACTGCATCACGATCCCGAGGAGGAAGATCACGATGAACGCCGTGAGGCTCATGTGGAAAAAGGCGGTCATCGCGAGGCCGGTGGTGGTGAGGGCGACGCCGGTGAAGCCCGGCACCATCGTCCGTTTTCGCCCGAAGCGGTCCATCATCCAGCCCGCGGTGAAGCCGATCGGCAGCGCGATGAAGCCCATCGCCCCCGCGAGGTAGCCGATGCCGTTCGTCCCGACGTGGTACCGGTAGGAGGAGTACAGCGTGTACACCTGGGCCTGCACCGGCCCGCGCGCGAGCCCCGCGCAGAAGGCGACGGCGAAGTAGACGAGCCGCGGCAGGACGATCTGGCGGGTGGTGAGGCGGCGCGCCGCCTCGGCCGGTGCCGGCGCCGAGGTCGCCGTGCCCGTCGCCGTCGTGGCGGGCAGGTCGCGGCGGGGGGTGTCCTTGGTGAACAGGTACGCGGGGACGAGGGCGACGAGCGCGAGGAAGCCGTAAGCGGCGAAGGGGGCGCGTGTCCCCCAGAGGTGGTAGATCGGGATGCCGAACAGCGGCCCGACGAACTTGCCGGTGTTGTCCATCCCGAACATCCAGCTGACCTGGCGCCCCCGCTGGTTGGGGGCGGCGCCGTGCGAGATCCCCGCCAGCCGGCCGATCAGCCACATCTGCGAGGCGCAGCCGTCGAAGAAGCGGTAGACGAGCAGCTCGGGGAAGTTGCGGGCGGTGAGCACGAGGAAGGCCATCGCCGCCGTGAGGATCGGGCCGAGGAGCATGATCCGCCGCCGTCCGACGCGGTCGACCAGCCACCCGGTGGGGATCGTCCCGAGGACGCTGCCGATGAGGAAGGCGGTGGTGACCCCGGTCGCGAGCGAGAAGCCGACGTGGAAGGACTTCGCGATCTTCGGCACCACCGGGAGGGCGATGCCGGTGCCGATGGCGAGGATGAGCGCCGGCAGGTAGGTGGAGACGAAGGCGCTCCACGACCAGGCCTTTGCCTCGTAGCCCGCCGGCGGCGCGGCGGATTCCTGGTGTTTCCCCCCGATTCGCACCACGTTCACCATAGGGTCGCACTCCCCGGGGCGCACGTTTCGGGCGCGCCCGGTGGGATCATTTGGCCCGCCTAGGGGCGCGGCGGCCGCCGCGGCGGGGAGGAGCGCGATGACCAGTGCCGAACTGCTGACGGAGGCCTTCGGGCGGGTGGGCTCGCTCTGCCGCCGGGCGCTCGACGGTTGTGACGAGGCGCTGCTCGCCGGCCGCCCCGACGCGGCGGCGAACTCGATCGCCTGGCTCGTCTGGCACCTCACCCGCATCCAGGACGACCACGTCGCGAAAGCCGCGGGGTCCGAGCAGCGCTGGACCTCAGGGGGGTGGTGCGAGCGCTTCGACCTCCCCTTTGCGCCCGCCGCGACGGGCTACGGCCACGGCCCCGACGAGGTCGCCCTCCTCGGTGCCGTTCCCGGCGAGCTCCTCCTCGGCTACCACGAGACGGTGCTGGTGGCGACGCTCGCCTTCGTCGGCGGTCTCGCCGACGGTGACCTCGACCGGGTCGTCGATACCTCCTACGAGCCGCCGGTGACCCTCGGTGTGCGCCTCGTGAGCGTCCTCTCCGACAACCTCCAGCACGCGGGGCAGGCCGCCTACGCGAAGGGCATCCTCACGCGTCGCTGAGCAGGCACTTCGGGGCGACCCGGCTCATCGGACTTGCGTAATCGGCAAACAATGCCATGACGAATCGATGATGTGGCGCTGCACGCTCGCTCACAGTTCCAACACAGCCGAGGGGCATGTTGTCCCTGAGCCGCAAAGGGCGGCAGGGCGGCAGCGTCAAGGGGGTCGGCAGGATGAGCAATCACAAGTGGCAGATGGCAATGAGCGGTGCGCTGATCGCGAGTGGTGCGTTCAGCTTCGCGGCGGCGGCCGGTGCGGCGCCGGCGAGCGCGACCGGTGCGACCGGGGCCCAGGGCTCCAAGTTCACCCAGCAGAAGCAGCAGCTCGAGCAGCAGCTCGCCAACCGCGCGACCCAGCTCCAGCACCTGCTGAGCGACGTGCAGGGGGCGCACTCCCTCACGACCCAGGACGCGAACACGTTGAGCGCCCGCATCACGACCGAGCAGGCGAGCATCAACGCCCTCGTCGCCAAGGTGCCGAACGACGCCACCTTCGCCCAGCTGCGCGCCGACCGCGCCGCGATGCTGAAGGACAACCGGGTGTACGTGGTGATGACCCCGCAGGTCTTCATCACGATCGAGGGTGACTCCGCCCTCGCGCAGGCGAACGTGCTCGTCGGCAACGAGGCGACGTTGAGCTCCGAGGTCTCGTCGCTGAACGGCCTGCCCGGCTACCAGAACGCCCTCAACCACTACAACAAGTACGTCACCCGTGTCGCGCACGTGACCACCAACATGACCTCGGTGGTGGCCCGTGTGCTCGCGCAGACGCCCCAGGGCTACCCGGGCAACACTCACGTCTTCGTCTCGTCGAACGAGCAGGTGCGCGACGCCAACATCTCGATGGCGAACGCCTCCTACGACGCCAGCGTGATCGCCCTCGCGACGGGCGGCTACACCGGCTCCTGACCGCTCCTCACGCGGACAACCGGAGCGGTCGGTGGGTTCTCCCACCGGCCGCTCCGTCGCGCGCGCCCTCGGGCGCTCAGGCGGCTGCGAAGGGCGGGGCCGAGAGCAGCTCGGCGAGGACCTCGACGGCGTCGAAGCAGTCGACGGCGCGCAGGTAGAGGGGCGCGAGGCCGAGGCGCAGCAGGTCGGGCGGCCGGAAGTCGGCGACCACACCGCGCGCCGCGAGCGCCTCCTGCAGGGCGCGCGCCGCGCCGTGGCGGTAGGCGAGGTGGCTGCCGCGGCACGCGAAGTCCCTCGGTGAGGCGAGGGAGAGCCCCGGCAGCTGCCGCGCCGCGACGAGGCCGATGACGAGCTCGGAGAGCAGGCGGCTCTTCTCCCGCAGCGCCTCCACCGAGACGCCGTCGAAGGCGCCGAGCGCCGCCTCGAGGGCGGCGAGGGCGAGGACCGAGGGGGTACCCGAGGAGAAGCGGGCGATCCCCGGCGCCGCCTCGTAGGCGGCCTCGAAGTCGAAGGGACGAGCGTGGCCGCCCCACCCGGCGAGCGGCTGGCGCACCGCTTCGTGGTGGCGGGCGGCGGCGTAGACGAAGGCGGGGGAGCCCGGCCCGCCGTTCAGGTACTTGTAGGTGCAGCCGACGGCGAAGTCGACCCCCGCCTCGTCGAGCGCGAGCGGCACGGCGCCGACGCTGTGGCAGAGGTCGACGATCATCAGCGCGCCCGCCCCGTGCGCGAGGGCGGTCATCTCCTTGAGGTCGAACATCGCGGCGCTGCGGTAGTCGACGTGGGTGAGGAAGAGCGCCGCGACCCCCTCGTCGAGGGCGGCGGCGACGGCCCGCTCGTCGCGCTCGACGAGGCGGCTCTCGCCCCCGGTGAGCTCGAGGGCGCTCTCGAGGAGGTAGAGGTCGGTCGGGAAGTTCCCCGCCTCGCTGACGACGACGCGCCGGCCGGGGCGGAGGCGTGCGGCGGCGACGAGCACCTTGAACAGGTCGACCGAGGTCGAGTCCCCGACGATCACCTGCCCCGGGGCGGCGCCGAGGAGGGGGGCGATGCGCTCGCCGAGCGCGAGGGGCTTCTCCCACCACGCGGCGCGCTGCCAGCTGCGGATCAGCCCCTCGCCCCACTCCTCGTAGAGCAGGCGGCGGAGGTGGCCGGCGACGTTGGCGGGCATCGCGCCGAGCGAGTTGCCGTCGAGGTAGATGACTCCCTCGGGGAGGTCGAAGCGCTCGCGGCGTCGCGCGAGCGGGTCGGCGGCGTCGAGCGCGGTGCACGCGGCGCGCGAGAGCGCCGCGGCGGCGGGCTCAGTAGGGGGTGCGATGGCGCCGCAGGTTCTTCGCTCCCCGCACCCGGTACTGGTAGCGGGCGCGCTCGGCCTCCCGCTGGCGTCGCGCCGCGGCGCGTCGGCGGGCGACCGAGGGGGTGAGGAGGGCGGTGGCGACGAGCGCGAGCAGGACGAGGAGGTAGAGGAGCGAGGCGGTGGTCGGGTAGTGGGTGGCGGCGATGCTCGGGAAGGAGCCGAGGCGCTTCGCGAGGAGGGCGTCGACCTGGTGGGCGAGCGCCTCGGACTGCGCCCTCGTGACCGTCGCGCCCTGCGCGGTCTCGCGCACCACGGCCCGGCCGTCGCGGGCGATCACGGTGAAGCCCGTCGTCGGCCGCAGCTTCACCGAGCTCCCGCTCGAGCTCTGCGCGGAGCGCGGGATCGAGTACTGCGCGCCCTCGGCGTCGAGGCCGCCCACGGTGAAGCGGTGCTCGAGGACGTTCTTCGCCGCGGTGATCGAGGCGGCGGTGAGGTTCTGCTGCACCTCCTGGGCGAAGAGGTCCTTTGCCACCGCGGCGCTCGGCAGGATCGTGAGGTTGAGCTGCTCGTTGCCACCGTTCGAGCCTGTGCCGAACCACTGTTCGGAGTAGGCCGCGGTGTGGCCGGGGTCGTCGTTCGCGGCGGCGATGACCGAGGCGAGCTTGTTCGGCAGCACGGGGATCGTCCCGGCGAAGGCCGGTGCAGGCTGCAGGTGGGGGAGGAGGGCCTTGCTCGGGACGAGCGCCGCGAGCTTCTGCCCGTTGATCACGGTCACCGGGATGAGGGCTAGGTAGCCGAGGACGCCGAACAGCACGAGGGCGATGGCGACGAGCGCGGGGAAGCGGCCGAGCACGACGGCGCGCAGCGCGTGGCGCCGCACCGCCTGTTTGGTCGGTGCCGGTGCCGCGGCCGGGGCAGGCGGTCGCGGCGCGGTGCTGGCTCTCGGTCGTTGGTCGCGTCGCTTGCGGCTCACGCTGGCGTCGTCCTCGTCTCTTCGGGCCGGGGCGGCCCGGGCCGCCCGAAACACTACGCACGCTGCCTGCGCGGGTCGTGGCGGCCTGCGGGGCTCGGGGCCGTCGAAGGTAGCGTGGCGCAGGTGCCGGTGACCCGCCTGCTGCCGGGCCTCACCCCCGAGCTGCGCCGTCTCGTGGTCGCGCTCTGCACCCTCGAGTTCCTCGAATGGATGGGCGGCGGCGCCATCGTCCCGCTCCTCCCGACCTACCTTCGCCAGCACGGGTCGAGCCCGGCGCTCGTCGGCCTCGTGATGGCCTCCTACTTCGCCTCGGGGATGCTCACCCAGTTCCCCCTCGGCCGCCTCGTCGACCGCCTCGGCCCGCGCCCGGTCGTCCTCGGCGGGCTCGCCGCCTTCGCCGCCGGCTGCGTCGGCTTCGTGCTCGTCCCGGGCGCCTTCGCCGGCATCGCCTTCCGGGCGCTGCAGGGCGCGGGCGCCGGCTCGGTGACCGTCGCCGCGACGGCGACGATCGGCCTCGTCCTGCCGCCGGCGGGTCGGGGCGGCGCCTTCGGCGTCCTCTACGGCGCGCAGACGCTCGCGCTCGCGATCGGCCCGCTCGTCGGCAGCATCATCGGCGCCTCCTCGATGCACTGGCTCTTCATCGGCGCCGCGCTCTCGGCCGGCGCGGCCGCGGTGCCGGCCCTCGGAGTGCTCCCCCGCGGCCGCCTCGCCGCCGCGCCGGGGGCGGTCGCCGCCCCCCGCCCCGCCGGCGGCAGGGCGCGCGCCCTCCTCTCGCCCTCGCTCGTCGGCGCGGCCCTCGTCTTCGCCGCCGTCGGACTGGTCGGCGGGCTCTACGAGGCTTGCTGGAGCCTGCTCCTGCACCTCCGGGGGGCGGACTCGGTGGAGATCGGCGCCTCCTGGACCCTCTACTGCCTCCCCTACGCCCTCCTCTCGCCGGGGGCCGGGCGCCTCGCCGACCGCGTCGACCGGCGCCTGCTCGTCGCCTTCGGCATCGCCGCCTCGGCGATCTTCGCCTGCGTCTACCCGGGGCTGCACAGCGTGGTGGCGCTGCTCGTCTTCGGCTGCCTCGAGTCGGCGGGGGCGGTCTTCGTCACCCCGGCGGCCCTCTCGGTCCTCTCCGGGGCCGTCCGCCCCGACGAGCAGGGCGCCGCGCAGGGCCTGGTCGGCTCGGCGCGCACCGGCGCGACGGCGGCGGGGGCGGCGGGCTGCGGTGCGCTCTTCTCGCTCTCGCCCGTCCTCCCCTTCTACGTCGCGGGCGGGGTGCTCGCCCTCCTCGCGGCGGCGGCGCTCGCCTGCTGGCGGAGGGTGCCGGGGCGTGCCGCCGGCGCGCCGCGGCCGCTCCCGGTCGAGGGGGCGGAGCGCTCCGGGTTGGGGTCGTGAGCGGCCAGCTGGGTAGGGTGATCCGGTGGAGTACGTCCTCGAGGGCATCGTCGTCGAAGGTGACCACCGCGGCCGTCAGCTTGGCTACCCGACCGCGAACGTCGAGCAGGAAGAGGAGCCCGCGCTCGCTGACGGCGTCTACGCGGGCTTCGTCGAGCGGGCCGACGGCAGCTTCTACCTCTCGGCGATCTCGCTCGGGCGCCGCCTCACCTTCCACGACGCGACCTCGCCGCGCCTCGTCGAGGCCTACCTCCTCGACTTCGACGACGACCTCTACGGCGAGCGCCTGCGGGTGACCGTCACCAACGAGCTGCGCTCGCAGCGGCGCTTCGAGAGCGTCGACGAGCTGATCGAGCAGATCCGCCAGGACGTCGAGGCGGTGCGCGCGCTCCTCGGGGCGCGGGACCGCATCACCCCGAACTGAGGAGCGCCCTGCCCGCCGAGCCCGGCGCAGCGCGCCCCGAGGAGGGCGTCGCGTGCGCACCGTGAAGACCGCGAGCGGCGGAGCGCTCGCCGAGCGCCTCGGCCGCGAGCTCGCGGGCGAGGCGCACTTCGACGCCTCGGCGCGGGCCCTCTACGCGACCGACGCCTCGAACTACCGGATCGTCCCCGTGGGGGTCGTCTTCCCCCGCTCAACCGACGACATCGCGGCCACGCTCTCGGCCTGTGCGGAGCACGGCGTGCCGGTGACGGCGCGCGGCGGCGGCACGAGCACCGGCGGCCAGGCGGTCGGGGGCGGGGTGGTGATCGACTGCTCGCGCCACCTCGACCACGTCCTCGAGGTCGACCCCGAGCGCGCCCTCGCGCGCGTCGAGCCGGGGGTGGTGCTCGACTCGCTGCAGCGCGCCGCCGCGCCGCACGGCCTCGCCTTCGGCCCCGACCCCTCGACGCACGACCGCTGCACCGTCGGCGGGATGATCGGCAACAACGCCTGCGGCGCGCACTCGCTGCGCTACGGGAAGACCGACGCCAACGTCGAGTCGCTCGACGTGCTGCTCGCCGACGGCCAGCGCCTCACCCTCGGCGGGACGCTCCGTGCCGGGGAGGAGGCGGCGCGTGCTGGGGCGCTGCAGCGCGACCTCGAGGGCCTCGTCGCCCGCCACGGCGAGGCGCTGGCACGCGCCTACGCCCCCCTCTTGCCGCGGCGGGTCTCGGGCTACAACCTGCAGCACCTCCTCGCCGACGGCGGCCCGCACCTCGCGCGCGCCCTCGTCGGGAGCGAGGGGACCTGCGCCCTGCTCCTCGGCGCGACGCTCGGGCTCGTGCACCCTCCCGCGGCGCGCGCCCTCGTCGTCCTCGCCTTCCCCGACGTCTACGCCGCCGCGGCCTTCGTCCCCGCGCTCCTCGACCCGGCCGCCCTCGGGGCGGTGCCGCTCACGATCGAGGGGATCGACGAGCGCGTCGTCGCCCTCTCCGAGGCGGCGGGGCGCCGCGGCAGTGTCGAGCTCCTCGGCGGCGGGGGCGCCTGGCTGCTCGTCGAGGTCGGCGGCGAGAGCGCCGCTGGCGCCGCGGCCGAGGGGGAACGGCTCCTCTCCTCGCTCGGCGGCGCGGTGCGCGGGCGGGTCGTCGGCCCGGCGCCAGAGCAGCGGGCGATCTGGCGGATCCGTGAGGACGGAGCGGGCCTCGCGACGCGCCTCCCCGGCGGGGGAGAGGCCTTCCCCGGTTTCGAGGACGCGGCGGTGCCCCCCGAGCGCCTGAGTGAGTACCTCGTCGGCTTCGACCGCCTGCTCGCCGAGCACGGCCGCCACGGCGTGCACTACGGCCACTACGGGGAGGGCTGCGTGCACATTCGCATCGACTTCGACTTCCGCTCGACGCCCGGCGTCGCCGCCTTCCGCAGCTTCATGGAGGACGCCGCCGACCTCGTCGTCGCGCACGGCGGCTCGCTCTCGGGGGAGCACGGCGACGGCCAGGCCCGCAGCGAGCTACTCGCGCGCCAGTACCCGCCGGAGGTCCTCGAGGCCTTCGCGGCCTTCAAGGCGGCCTTCGACCCGGCCAACCTGCTGAACCCCGGCCTCATCGTCGAGCCGCGGCCGATCGACGGCGACCTGCGGATCAAGACGAGCCTGCCCGCGCTCTCGCCGCGCACCCGCCTCGCACTGCGCGCCGACGGCGGCGACCTCGCCGCTGCGGCGCGCCGCTGTGTAGGCGTGGGGCGCTGCCGCCGCCCCGTCGGCGGCGGGATGTGCCCGAGCTACCAGGTGACCCGCGAGGAGGCGCACTCGACGCGCGGCCGCATCCGCCTGCTCGCCGAGATGCTGGAGGGCGAGGTGATCCGCGACGGCTGGCGCTCGCGCGAGGTCGAGGAGGCGCTCGACCTCTGCCTCGGCTGCAAGGCCTGCAAGAGCGACTGCCCCGTCGGGGTGGACATGACCACCTACAAGGCGGAGTTCCTCTCCCGCCGCTACGCCTGGCGGCTGCGCCCACGGACGCACTACCTGCTCGGTGGCCTCCCCCGTTGGGCACGCCTCGCGGCGCGCCTGCCGGCGGCCGCGAACCTCCTCGTCTCGAGCCGCCGCGCCCGCCCGTTGCGCCGCCTCGCCGGCATCGAGGCCGACGCGGTGCTGCCCCGCTTCGCGGGGCGCGGCGAGCGCCGCACCGCTGTCGCTCGGGCCGGCGGGGAGGGCGAGAGGGTGCTGCTCTTCGGCGACACCTTCACCCGCCACTTCGACCCGGCGATCGCCCGTGCCGCGGCCGAGGTCCTCGGCGCCACCGGCTTCTCCGCCGAGCCCTGCCCGTCGGCCGCCTGCTGCGGCCTCACCTGGTACTCGACGGGGCGCTTCCGCGCCGCCCGGCGGGCGCTGCGGCGCACGCTGCGGGCCCTCGCCCCCGCGCTCGAGGCCGGCCTGCCCGTCGTCGTCCTCGAGCCGAGCTGCCTCTCGATGCTCGCCGAGGACGCCGCCGAGCTCTTCGCGCGCCCCCGCGACCGCCGCTGGCGCGAGCGGGCCGAGCGCCTCTCGGGGCAGGTCACCTCGCTCGCCGGGTTGCTCGCCGGGCGCGAGCTCCCGACGGGGCACCTCGACGAGGCGCTCTTCGCGCAGGTCCACTGTCACGAGCAGGCGGCCGGCGGCTTCGCACCGACCGCCGCGCTCCTCGCCGCCCTCGGCGCGCGCGTGCGCTCCTCCACGGGCTGCTGTGGGCTGGCGGGCAACTTCGGCGTCGAGGCCGGCCACGGCGCCCTCTCCGAGCAGGTGGCGCGCGCCGGCACCCTCGCGCAGCTGGCGGAGGGGGAGGAGGGCGAGCTGCTGCTCGCCGACGGCTTCAGCTGCCGCACCCAGCTCTCCGCCCTCGCCGGCCGGCGCGGCCTGCACCTCGCCGAGGTGCTGCACAGCGCCCTCGGTCTCGGCGCGGTCGGCGCGACGCTCGAACCGGAACACGAAGCGAGAGGGAGGTAGGCGATGCAGGTCGTCGAGGCGAAGGTCTTCGGTGGGCCCGAGGTGCTGGAGGTGGCCGAGCGCCCTTCGCCGGTGCCCGCCGCCGGCGAGGTGCTGGTGAAGGTGCACGCCGCGGGGGTGAACTTCATGGACACCTTCGTGCGCGCCGGCAGCCGCGGCGGCGAGGCGCCGGTCGTCCCCGGTGCCGAGGGCGCGGGGCGCGTGACCGCCCTCGGCGAGGGCGTGAGCGGTGTCGCGCTCGGCGACCGCGTCGCCTGGAAGACGGCGCCGGCGAGCTACGCCGAGGAGGTGGTCGTCTCCTTCGACCAGCTCGTGCCCCTCCCCGAGGAGATCTCCGAGGAGGTCGCGGCCGCGGTGCTGCTGCAGGGGCTGACGGCGCAGTACCTCGCCGATTCGACGCACCCGGTGGCGCCCGGCGAGGTGGCCCTCGTGCACGCCGCGGCGGGCGGCGTCGGCCTCCTCCTCACCCAGATCATCGTGAACCGCGGCGGGCGCGTCGTCGCCACGGTGTCGAGCCCGGAGAAGGAAGCGCTCGCCCGCGCCGCCGGCGCCGAGCTCGTCGTCGGCTACGACGACGTGGCGGGAGCGGTCGCCGAGGCGACCGGCGGCGGGGGAGTGGCCGTCGCCTACGACGCCGTCGGCAAGGCGACCTTCGACGCCAGTCTCGCGGCGCTCGCCCCCTTCGGGACCCTCGCCCTCTACGGGGCGGCGAGCGGCCCGGTGCCGCCCTTCGACCTCTCGCGCCTGAGCGCCTCGCGCAAGATCACCCGCCCGAGCCTCGGGGACTACACTCGCAGCCGCGACGAGCTCCTCGAGCGCGCCGAGCGTCTGTTCGGCTGGATCCTCGCCGGCACCCTCGACGTGCGCATCGGCGCCCGCTACCCCTTCTCCGAGGCCGCCGCCGCGCACCGCGACCTCGAGGGACGGGGGACGACCGGCAAGCTCCTCCTCATCGCCCCGTAGCCACCTGGAGCGCCGGGAGGCGCGCGTGGAAGCATGACCCGGCGCCTCCTCCGGCGCAGGGGCGGTGATGCCGAGGGAGAGGTGATGGCGGGGACGGGGCGCGGGGACGACAAGGCGGGCGTCCTCGGCCCGCTCTTCGCCCAGGTCTACCTGCCCTTCCTCGTGCTCGCGACAGGGCAGGGGGCGATTATCCCGATCCTCGCGATCGCCGCCAAGCAGGACGGCGCGCACGCCTCGGTGGCGGGTGTGATCGTCGGCCTCAACGCCTTCGGGACGATGCTCTTCGACCTTCCCTCGGGCTGGGTCGTGGCCCGCCTCGGCGAGTCCCGCTCCACCTGGGTGGCGGCCGTCTTCCTCCTCGTCGGGGTCTCGAGCGTGCTCGCCACCCACTCGGTGCTGATGCTCGGCGTCGGGGTCTTCATCGCCTCCTGCGGCTGGGCGGTGTGGTCGCTCGTGCGCCTCACCCACCTCAGCCGGGTGGCGCCGCTCGCGATGCGCGGTAGGGCGCTCGGCACCCTCGGCGGGGTCTCCCGCGCCGGGCAGGTCCTCGGCCCCTTCGTCGTCCTCGCGATCTTCGGCGCGAAGCCGGTGCGCGGCTCGTTCCTCACCTTCCTCGTCGCGATCATCCTCGGCTTCGCGGCGCTCGTCTGGCGGCGCGACTCGAAGGACCCGGGCGCCTACGAGCGGGTCGGCGGGCGGGTGCAGCCGCTGCGCATCGTCGCCGACAACCGCCACGAGTTCGCCACTGCCGGCGTCGGGACCTTCGGGATCAGCCTGCTGCGCGGCAGCCGGCAGGCGATCATCCCGCTGTGGGGCTCCCACGTCGGCCTCTCGGCGAGCCAGATCGACCTCATCTTCGGCCTCTCCTCGCTGATGGACCTCTCGCTCTTCTATCCGGCGGGGATGATCTCGGACCGTTTCGGGCGGCGCGTGGTCGCGGTGCCCTGCCTCGTGCTGCTGTCGATCGGCCACATGGTGATGCCGCTTACCCACGTCTTCTCGACGGTCTTCCTCGCCGCGCTGCTCGTGAGTTTCGGGAACGGCCTTGGGAGCGGGATCATCATGACGATGGGGGCCGACCGTGCCCCCGCCGTCGGGCGCGCCGCCTTCCTCTCGGTGTGGCGCTTCGTCTCCGACGCCGGCACCGCCGGGGGACCGCTGCTCGACGCCGGGCTGATCGCCACCTCCTCGCTCAGCTTCGCCTGCCCGGTGGTCGGCGTGCTCGGATTCGCGACCGCGGTGGTGGTCGGTGGCTGGCTGCAGGAGCCGGGAGATCTGACCGCCGCGCTGCCGATCGCCGACAGCTCTTAGCGCCTTCGGGCGCGGTCACGATTTTGCCAATTGCTGGTGCCAGATAGAAGCCGTCCCCGAAGGTACGGCGGCCGGCCAGCCGCTCGTCTTCCTGGTTGCCGACCTCGAGTACTACCCGACTTGGATCAAGGTCTACCTGCCCACCCGCCCCGACGGTTCGACCGGGTGGGTGAAGGCATCCCAGATGAGCGTCGCGCAGGTTCCCTACGCGTCCTCGTCAGCCTGTCGGCGCACCAGCTGACGGTGTTCAAGGGCTCCTCCAGGATGCTCGTCACGCCGGTGGGCGTGGGGGCGATCGGTCCTCCCGACACCGCTCGGCACCTACTACATCGTCGATCTGCTGAAGCAGCCCTCGCCCGACGCCGCCTACGGTCCCTACGCGTTCGGGCTGTCGGCGTACTCGAACGTGCTGCAGAGCTTCGGCGGCGATCGGCCTGCACGGCACGAACGACCCGTCGAGCGTCGGGGGGAACGTGAGCCACGGCTGCCTCCGGGTGTCGAACTCGACGATCGTGCGCCTCGCGGGCACCTTGCCGCTCGGCACACCGGTGATCATCCAGTCCTGAGGTCGACGTCGCGAGCGAGCCGGCCTTGGAGGAACCGAGGGCCGGCTCGCTCCTCGACTGCGCACCTGGCTCATTCCTCGGTCCAGGAGCGCACGCTCCCGATGACCTCCAGCTCGGGGTGGGACCAGACGAAGCGCTCCACCTCGTCGAGGACCTCCTCGACGTGCGCCGCGTCGGCGGCCACCGCGGCGAAGCCGAGCAGCGCCCGCTGATGGAGATCCTGGTGGTCGAGCTCGGCGGCGGCGACCCGGTAGCGGCTGCGGGCCGTGTCTAGGAGGTGGCGGAGGACCTGCCGCTTGTCCTTCAGCGTCATTGCCGCCGGCAGGCGCAGGTCGAGGGTGAGACAGGCGGTGGGCATCAGTGGATCTTGTCCCCCCAAGCAGATCGTCGTGGGTCAAAAGTTTTGGCATCACAAACATTCGGCATCAGATCGATTCCCGTGTAGAGACGTCTCACCGCCCCCCGGAGGAGGTCCTGCGTCCACCGCTGCGTCGCATCGCTCGCTCCGTCGTCTCCCCTACGCCATCATCGCGGTGGCACTCGCCTTCGGGTCCGTGCTGGCGCTGCCGGCCATCAGCTCGGCGTCGGCCTTCAACTGGTCGAACGCCCACGTCGACGGCGCCAACAACTTCTGGGACGGGGCCTGCCCGAGCAACTCCACCTGTGTCGCCAGCTGATCGCTGCCGCGAAACGTCACGCCACGATCGTCGAGCAGGCCTCCTTCAACGGCGTGCTCAGCACGACGACCGTGATCCTGCGCTGACCACGCAGCGTCGAGCGGCCGACCGGGGAATCCGTGGAGCGCGCAGGGACGGCCACGACTCGCTGGTCCCGGCGGCGACTACGATGCAGTCTCCACCTGGCGCCTCTAGCTCAATTGGCAGAGCAACGGACTCTTAATCCGCAGGTTGAGGGTTCAAGTCCCTCGGGGCGCACCACAAACTCCCAGGTCGGAGGCATAAGGGCGAGGCGGCAGCTGTATCGCGGTGGTTCGCTTCTCGAAAAGTGGCGCGATACAGCCTCCGATACAGCCGGGCGATACAGTCACCGAAGGCGCCGGACAGGCGGTGGAGGTGATGGCGTGGCAGACGACCGACAGGCCCTCGAGCGCTTCGAGTCCCACGTCGACCGCACCGGCGAGCACCACCTGTGGCTCGGCAGCCGGAACCCGCAACGCGGAACGGGGAAGCTGCAGGTCGATGGGAAGCAAGTGACGGCGCACCGGCGCGCCTGGGAACTCAAACACGGCCCGCTCGCCGCAAATGAAGTCGTCAACCCGTGTCCGGACGAGCCGTTGTGCGTGCGGGTCGAGCACCTCAGCATGTCGGCTCGGGCACGCCGGCGGCCGCCGCAGCAGCGAACGAGAACGACCCGTATTCAGGTTCAGGTCAACGGCAACCGCGCCCATCGGCGCGTTCGCGGCGCGAAGGAGGACGTCGAGTTCGTCCGCGGGTTGCTCCGCGAGCAGCTCCGGCGCGCTGTGCCGCAGGACCAGGACGCGACGCGGTGGACGCTCGAAGACCTCATCGGGCACTACCTGGCCTATCTCGAGGAACAAGGCAGGGAACAGCGAACGATCTACCGCTACGAGAGCTCGGCAAGGAACTGGGTCTTCCCGATCATCGGCACGAAGTCGGCGCGACGGGTCACGCCCGATGACATCGACCGGTGCTTCGCACGGATGCGGCGCGCGGGGCAGAGCAGCGGCTCGATGAACCAGGTCAAAGCGCTGCTCTCGGGCGCCTTCAAGTGGGGCCGGCGGACCGGCAAGGTCATGCACCACCCCCTGCTCGACTTTCAGATGCCGAAGAGCAGCTATGTCCCGAGGGAGCGGCTGCCCCCGGAGGCCGACGACATCGCCCTGATCTTGCACACCGCGTTCGAACACACACCGGAGGTCGCACCGATCCTCGTTCTCGCGGCGACGACCGGAGCCCGACTCGGGGAGCTGGTCGCATTGCGACGTTCGGACCTCGACCTCGCTCGCTCCTCGCTATGGGTGTGGGCGGCAGCGGACGTCGATGGGAGTCTGAAGGATCCGAAGCGCGCGCAGCACCGCCGGGAGGTTCCGCTCGACGGGGAGACGCTTGGGTTGCTGTGCGGCCTGCTCGAGGAGATCGAGGAACGCTGCACCTCGGTGGGCGCGCGGACGGCCGAGGATCCGTTCCTCTTTCCGTCAGAGCCGGACGGTTCGAAGCCGATGCTCCCGGATCGCGTGAGCAAGCGTCTCAGGGTGTTGAAGGAGTATCTCGGCGTCGAGGACAAGCGGCCCGAGACGATCTCGTTGGAGAACGAAGCGCTGCATCTGCGACGATCGGGGAGCGTCGACCGGACGGGCCGCCGGGGGCCGAAGCCACGTGACGGTGCGGCGATGTCCTACTCCGACGTCGGGCGGAGCCTCAACCGCACGGCGGAATGGGCGCAGCAGGCGTGTGAGGCCGCTCTCAGGCGAGAGCAAGCGACAGGGCTCGGCCTGAACTTCAACCTGTCGTTCAATGGCTTTCGCAAGTTCACCTCGAGCGAACTTCTCGACGCCGGATTCAACATCAGCGTGGTCGCACAGCGCCAAGGGCACTCGCCGGAAGTCTTGGCGAAGCACTACAGCAAGGCGCGCATGTCGGCACGCCGTGAAGCAGCGGAACACCTCGGCAATGTCGTCCACAGTGCCCGGCACGCCAATTCTGGGAGATCGTGAGGACTGGCGACTCGACGCGAGTGTCGGGACGCGAATCAGCGCCCCCGAGTTATCTCCGCTCGGGGGCGCTGACCAGGTGCGACAGCTAGCTCTCGCGAATCAGTTTGCACACCCAGGGCGGCATGGCAAACAGCGTTTCGGTGCCCTGAGCCTCGTCGGCCGGGTCAATAAAGCGCCACCTCGTTGTCCATGGGAGCCCGGACATGCCGTAGCGACTTGAGACTCGGCGACCAAGCGCGCCGGCCATCCCGGCAACCGACATCGCACCCTTCGGCAGACCGAGCCGGGATGCGATCTCATTTGTCGACACTTCGTCGCCGTCAGCGTCCGCAAGCAGGCGGAGCATCTGTTGCATCGCTTCTGCAGACTCATTGAACATGCGACTGATGAGCTCTGCTGTCCAGCTGCTATCGCCTTTCTTGTTGGTTTCGCTTGC
>DATLTN010000068.1 GCA_035533595.1 Acidimicrobiales bacterium | reverse complement strand
CTCCTGAAGGTCCGGAGGCATCGATTGGCCGTGATCTGAGACCGTCCGGCGGGAAGCCGGCGTCTACCGACACACAGATCGCAGATCGCCGGGGATCGGGCCGCTCGGCGCCCTGAGGAACTGTGCGACAGCCTCGTCAGGGACCATTTTTGGTTTGTCCGTGACAGACCGCCAGTGACCGTCCGAAACCCCTAAAACCCCCTGTTTCGCTCCCCGCGTGCTCCCCGCACGCTCCCAAGGGGAGCCGAGAGGAGGACGAGATGGGTTTCATCGAACGACGCAACGGCAGCTACCGCGCCCGCTACCGCGACCCGCTCGGGCGCCAGCTCTCCGAGACCTTCTCGCGAAAGCTCGACGCCGGGCGTTTCCTCCGCGAGGTACAGGTCGACATCGAGCGCGGTCGGTGGCTCGACCCGCGCGGCGCCGAGCTGACGCTCACCGCGTGGTCCGAGGAGTTCCTCTCCATGGCACGACGGCTCGCGCCGACGACCCTGCAGACCTACCGACGGGACCTCGAGAAGTACATCCTCCCCCGCTTCGGTGCGTACCGGATTGGTCGCCTTCCCGCGGACGAGATCGAGAAATGGTTGATGGACGAGATCGACGCCGGCTACGCGCCGAGCTCGGTCCACCGCCACTACCGGACCTTCCGACGGATGCTCCAGGTCGCCGTCGTGAAGGAGAAGATCCTCAGCAATCCCTTCGAACGAGTTGAGCCGCCCCACGTCCCAGCGCGGGAGACGGTCTTTCTCCGCGCTGGCCCATCGGGCAACGGACGCGTTCGCCAAAGCGCGGAAGTCCGCGTGGACATCGACGAAGTCCGGCCGACCCCCGAACCGCCGGGACTCACGACGATGACCGCATTGCGACTCACGCATCGCCCGCCGCCGTGAACTTTGTATGCCATCTGGTGCGGCTTCCGCCTACGGTGCGCACATGGGGAGTCTCCGCAGAGCCGCTGCCGCGCTGTCAGTGGCGACGTCCTTGGCCACCGTCAGCTTGCTCCCTCCGACCGCGGCGCTCGCCGCGGTCGCGCAGTTTCGCTACGACCACGGTGAGCCGCTCAACAATCTGCGTGTGACGCCGGGCGCGATCTTCAACGTGATGACCACGACAATCTGCAGGTCGGGTTATGCGAGCAGCGTCCGCGACGTGACCGAATCCGAGAAGAGCCGGATCTACGCGGCGTACGGGATCACACATCACACAACCGACCAATATGAGATCGATCACCTGATTTCACTCGAGCTCGGAGGCAGCAACGCGATTGGCAACCTCTGGCCGGAGCTGAACGACCACCCGAAGGGATACCTGAATAGCAAGGACAAGCTCGAGAACCGCTTGCACGCCCTTGTCTGCAAGGGGAAGCTCGGCCTTCAGGGCGCCCAGAGGGCAATCGCCACCGATTGGGTCTCCGCGTACCACCAATACCTTGGCATGTGGCCGATCGGGCTCGCATCCCTTCCCGCGGCCAAGGCAGCGCCTTCCGGTGCCCCTACGTCGACTTCCACGACCAGGCCGCCAGCGACGACGGCTCACGGCTCCGCTGTGACGATCACATCTTTGAGCAATCCCGTCGTGCCAGGTGACGAGGCATCACTCACTGCACATTCCGCCAAGCCGAACGACAGTTGCACCCTGTCCGTGCGACTGCCAAGCGGTGCGGCGAGCGAGTCCAGCGGACTCGGAGCAGCGACGGCCAACGCGAGCGGGACCGCAACCTGGACGTGGAAGATCGGGGCGAGAACCGGCCCAGGGACCGCGCAGGCGTCGGTGAATTGCGGCGCCGGTTCTGCTTCCGCCATCTTCACCATCACCTGACGGCTCGTACGGGTGGAGCATGGCACTGGAGTGGTGCCCCCCCCCGATATTGGGTTCCGTGGAAAAAGGAGCCTAAAAGGAGCACATCGGGAGCCTTCGTGGCGAATCGGGAGCCTGTTCGGGAGCCTTCGTCGGTCGCGAAGCACAGTTCGGGAGCCTGTTAGGGAGCTTCATTTACGAAGATTCCTGCACGTGCTCCACCGTGGAGCCGTGAACGGCGGGTTGACCGCCCTGCCCGTTCGCCCGTTGCGGGAGGTCCGCAGTCGAGCGCCCACCTCCCCGTCCTCGCCGGAGGCAGCGATGCCCAACAGTCCCACCCAGTCTCTACAGCTTCAGTTCCCCGAGCTCGTCGACATCACGACCCTGGCAAAGCTGCGTGCGGGAGCGATACATCAGGCGCATGATCCAGGAGCGCCGCGTGCCGATCGTGTAGGTCGCGCGGCTCGTGCGCTTCGACCTCGCCCAGATCCGCGAGTGGATCGAGGAGCAACGCCGGCCGGGAGCTCCGTAGGCGTCATGCCGTGAGTTCGACCGCGACGCCCTCGGGGGTTATGTCGATGTGAAACTCCACCCCGAGCCCTCGAGAGAGGCGCACGAGCGTCTCGAGGTTCGGATTGTGGTCTCCGGACTCAAGCCGTGCGACCGCCGTCTGCTGCATTCCGAGCTGTCGTGCGACCGCCGTCTGGGAAAGGTCGAGCTCCGCTCGATACTGCGTCAGCCGGAGGGCGACTGCCCGTCCGAGCGCGAGCCACTCCCACTCCGCCCGGAAGGCCGGGTCGGCCTGCAGTCGCCGCGCAAGGGAGGTCGTGGAATCGACCGGCATTGGATCGGTCATATCAGCCCTCGCTCCCGCTGGTGCGGTCGAAAACGGCGGTTGGCCTGTCGGGCGCTGCGGCAGATGCTCTCGGTCGCTCCCACGCACTCCGGCGACGAGGCGGCGGCTCCATGCCGCTTGAACGGTCTATCCATTGGTGGTGAGGAACCGTCTCACAAACTCGCCCGCCGACATAATTGGGACCTCGTCATAGCTTCCGAGGTCCAGTAGGCCGCCGTCTCCGGTGACGATCGCGTCAACCCGAGCTTCGGCCGCGGCCTCGAGAACGCGGTTGTCCGGTTCGTCAGCCACGACGTTCAACGTCATCGTTGGCTCAACGATGACAGCGACCATGCGAACGCGTCCCATGATCGCGTCGGGTTCGGCGAAGACACGCGCCAACTTCGGATAACGGAGCACCCGATCGAGCTCCTCGAGAAGGGGCGGGCTCGACACGAGGAGCAGCTCGCCGGCGAGCACAGCGTCGATCACTACCCGAGGTGGCCCGGACCAGCCGAGGCCGGAGACCAGGGTGTTCGTGTCGAGGACGACGACGATCACAACTGACGGGCAGCCGCGATCGCCTCGTCGATCACCGTGGCCTCAAGCCCCGCCTTCTGAACGGCTGTCCGCGCGGCGTCGAGTGCATCAGCAAGCTCGGCGCGTGCCCGCTCGGTCGCTGCGAGCTTCATCTGCGCGTACTCGTCCCGGCTGACTAGCACCGCTAGCGCTTTGCCTCGCTTCGTCAGCGCCACGACGTCACCGGTGGTGGCGACCTCGTCGACGAGCCGACCGAGGGAGCTGCGCGCGTCCTCGATTCCGACGAATCGTTCCATCTGCGACCTCCAGGTCAACCGTAAGGTTACCCGGTAGGTAAAACTTCTGATCAGCGACGAGAGCGGGATGAACCGGAGAGTCGATGCGGCCGCACGCTCGGCGTGCAGCACTCAGTTCATGTCAACAATGGTTGACATGAACTGAGTGCTCGCTAAAGTTGCCGGTGTGACGACGCGACTGGCCGAGCAGCACGATCAGGTGAGCGTCGAGGTCGCGCTCGACGCCGACGACCTGCTCGTTCGCCTCCGCGGCCTCAAGGTTGCGGACCGTGCCGTCGAACGATGGCTCGCGCAAGCAGTCGGAGATGCGCGGAAGGCCGGCATTTCGTGGGCGGCTATCGGCGAGGCGCTCGGCGTCAGTCGCCAGGGAGCCTGGAAGCTCTACAACGCCGAGGTTCTTGAGGCGACGGCGGCATCCCAGGAGCGCTCCGCGCTCTCCGACGAGGAGGCGATGGAACTCGCCATCTCCGAGCTGCGAGCGCTTCGGACCGAACGGGGAAAGCGAGCGGCTTCGTAGGTGCGGGTCGTTCTCGACCCGAACGTCATCGTCTCCGCGTTGCTCTCCCGAGGGACGACGGCCGCCGTCTGGAAACGCTGGCTCGAAGACGACGCCTTCACACCGATCGTATGTCCAATGCTTCTGACGGAGCTCGAAGGCGTCCTCATGCGGGAGAAGTTCGCCACGAACGTCGGGGAAGCGACAACGCGTCTGACCATCGACCGGTTGAGGACCGACGCCGCCCCGGCCGATGACCCCGTCGCCGTGTCGGGCGTCACGAACGATCCGAACGACGACTATCTCGTCGCGCTTGCTCGGGAGAGCGGCGCCGACGGCATCGTGTCAGGCGACCCGCACCTCCGGAACGCGAACGACTTGGGCATCCCGGTGTTCACGCCGGCGGAATTCCTTGACCTGCTCGGCAGGCCAACTGAATAGGCGACGGTCGCTCCCAGAAGGTTGATGAAGTGGCATTCACCAGGTATTAGGCAATCAGTACGGTCCTGCAAAGCCCTGTGCAGCGGTTCGATTCCGCTCGCCGCCTCCAGAAATTCGTACCGACGGGGTGCTCACCGCAATCCGCGCCACCACACGAGCTCGCCGGGAGTGCCCGGCGGGGACCCCTCTTGGTAGACGAACGCGGACATCACCAGGATTCGCGTGCCGTGCGCATCGCGAACGATCGTGCAGCGGATCACCCCGATCGACAGCCCCGAGCCTCGTGGCGTGGTGACCGGCACCGGCACCGCGACGCTCGTCGACAGGTCGTACGCGTAGAGGCCCCAGGAGCTCCAGTCGTGCTTGTCCTGCTGCCCACCCACGAGCTCGAGGGGGACGCCGTCGATCTTCACCGCATCCCGGTCACCAATGCTGCCGTGCACGCCGGTGTGCTCGATCGCAGCGTCCAGCTCGACATTGGGTCGCTCAGTCCAGACCGCGAAGTTCACCAGGAGGCCGATTCCGTTGCGATCGACGCCGTGACCGACGTTGTAGTGGAAGCCGATGGCGATCCGGGAACTCGCCAGCCTTCCGTGCAGCTCGACCGACTCGATCGTGGGCGTGCCCTCGTTGTAGCGCGACAGGATGCGCGGCAGCGCGATCTCGCGGTCGGGACGCGCCGCCATGAGCTGGCGGAGCCCGGCGAAGTGCTCGAGCTCGATCTGGCTGTCGCCGTTGGGCGCGGCGAGCTCGAAGGCGACAAGGTAGCCACCGTCGACGTAGGTGATGGTCGGCATCGAGCCGTGCAGGCTCAGGATCGGCCCGGCGTGCCAGTACGCGAGATGGTCGCTCACCGCGAGGCGCGTGACGAAGGAGTTGCCAGGGCCCACGCTGTCGAAGACGCCGAGGTATCGGCCCGGTCGCGGCGCCTGGATGACCTTCAGGGCGTCGAGCGGGAGCCCCTCGACGCTCCGGGCGTTGTAGACGACGCCGCTCGCCGTATTGAGGTCGCCGATCAGCTGGACGATCGCTCTTGGCTGAGCGGCGGCAGCCCGCGGCACTGCGAGCAGGCCGGTCGCGCCGAGAAAGCACGCGACGGCGAGGATGCACGTGGGCAGAGCAGGCTTCCTCAGTGGACCCACCGAACTGATCGAGCGATTCCGGCCCGCGCACCGGGCCTCGCCACTGTGCTCATGCCCCTGAGGGGGCCGTCCAAACCTCAGAATCGGGAGCATTCGTATTGTGCAGTGCAATACCGACGGCAGGGCTGCACCGGGCCGGCAGCCGTCGTTTCCAGGGATTCGAGGAGGGTGAATGCCTACGACACCGATCTCCCGCTGGGTGGTCGATCCCGGCAGTGAGGTACACCTCTCGGACCCCGATGCCGCCGCCACGCCGGCAGCACCGGGCGGCCGGAAGGCGACGGAGGAGGCGACCGCACCCCTCCATGAACTGCTCTTCGGCCTCCAGGAGCGCCTCTACGCCGAGGGCCGGCGGTCACTCCTCGTCGTGCTGCAGGGGATCGACGCCTCCGGCAAGGACGGGACCGTCTCGCACGTCTTCCGCGGCCTGAACCCGCTCGGGGCCAAGGTCGCGGCCTTCAAGGAGCCGAGCGGGGAGGCGCTCGGCCACGACTTCCTGTGGCGGGTGCACCCGCATGCGCCGGCACGCGGCGAGCTCGCGATCTTCAATCGCTCCCACTACGAGGACGTCCTCGTGGCCCGCGTCCACGAGCTCGTCCCGGAGGCCGTCTGGCGCGCCCGCTACGGCCACGTCAACGCCTTCGAGGAGCTCCTCGCCGAGTCCAGGACGACGGTAGTGAAGTGCTTCCTCCACGTCTCCAAGGACGAACAACTGCGGCCTCGAAGAGCGCGTGGGCGACCCCACCAAGCAGTGGAAGATCCAACGTTCCGACTTCGCCGAGCGCGAGCGCTGGGAGGACTACCGCGCCGCCTTCGAGGAGATGCTGCAGCGAACCTCCACCGAGCGCGCCCCCTGGTACCTGATCCCGGCCGACCACAAGTGGTACCGCAACTGGGTCGTCTCGAACATCCTCATCGGGGTCCTCGGTGGGCTCGATCCGCAGTACCCGGCGCAGCGCCCCGGGGTGGTCCAAGGGCGCGAGTGACGCGCCCGTCGACGGCGATTGGCAGACCCCCGCTCCCCGCCCGCCCGGGTACCGTCTCGTCGGGCCGAGCACGCGATGAGGAGAGCGCATGAGGTTCGCCTTCACCCGCACCGCCGCCGCCGCCGGCCCGCTCCGCGGAGCACGCGCCCGCGCCGGCCGCGGGGCGACCGTCGGCTCGGGAAGCAGGGGGGCCGTCCCCGCCGCGCGCCCGGCGGAAACGCCCCCCGCCGCGGCCCCACCGTGTGCGAGGTTGCCCCGCAGCGTACGTCGGTGAGCGCGCAGCTCGAGGTACGCGGCCTGACGAGGCGCTACGGTGACCTCACCGCCCTCGACGACCTCACCTTCGAGGTCCCCTCGGGTCAGGTCGTCGGCTTCCTCGGACCGAACGGCGCCGGCAAGACGACGACGATGCGGGTGATCTTCGGCCTCGTCGAGGCCGACCGGGGAGAGGTCCTCTGGAACGGCGCGGCGATCGGCCAGCGCGAGCGGCGGCGCTTCGGCTACATGCCCGAGGAGCGCGGCCTCTACCCGAACATGCTCGTCCGCGAGCAGGTCGAGTACCTCGGACGGCTGCACGGGATGGACAGCCAGGCTGCAGCGGCGGCGAGTGGTCGATGGCTCGAGCGCCTCGGGATCGCGGACCGCGCGACGAGCAGGGTCGACGCCCTCTCGCACGGGAACCAGCAGCGCGTGCAGCTCGCCGCCGCGCTCGTGCACGAGCCCGAGCTCATCGTCCTCGACGAGCCGCTCGCGGGCCTCGACCCGACCGGAATCGATGCGATCGGCGGCGTCCTCAGCGAGCAGGCGCGCGCCGGGAGCGGCGTGCTCTTCTCCAGCCACCAGCTCGACCAGGTGGAGGACCTCTGCGAGTCGGTGATCATCATCGACCACGGCCGTCTCGTCGCGAGCGGCGGTGTCGACGAGCTCGAGACCGGGGGCGGCAACCGCCTCGTCGTCCGGGTGGAGGGCGACCGGGAGGCGAGATGGGCCCGGCAGCTGCCCGGCGTCACCGTCTCGGAGGTCGCCGGCGGCGCGGCGCGCCTCGTCCTCGCCGAGGGCGCAGACAGCCAGCAGGTGCTGCACGCGGCCGAGCGCGCGGGCGCGGTGACGGAGTTCCGCTTCGAGCGTCGGCGCCTCTCCGAGGTCTTCCGTGAGGCGCTCGCATGAAACGGCTGATCCCGCTCGCCGTGCTGGCCGTGCTGCTCGTCGCGCGCGCCCTGCGCCACCTTTGCCGCGGCGAGCGTCCCACCAAGGCGCCGCGGGGCCCGTCGGCGGCGCGTCGCTTCGTCGAGACCCACCTCGGCGACGTCGGCCTCGTCGCCGCGCGCGAGTTCCGCGAGCGGACGCGGGGCCGGATCTACCGGGTGGGCACGCTCGTCATCCTCGCCGCCGTCGCGGCCGCAGTGATCATCCCGGCGCTCAACAAGTCGAGCTCGGCGCCGGCGCGGGCGGGCGTCGGGGTGATCGGCACGCTCGACGCTCCGCTGCGCAGCGCGATCACCGCGGCGGCGCGCGAGGTCCCGCTCACCGCACACGTCGTCGCCGAGCCGAGCCTCGCGACGGCCGAGGCGGCGCTGCGCGCCGGGACGCTCGACGCGATGATCGTCGACGGCCGGCGGATCGTCGTCCAGCAGGGGATCTCCGCGACGGACAGCTCCGACGACGCGCAGCTCGCGCACGCGCTGGCGACGACCCTCAGCACGCGCGCCACCCTGAACGCCGCGCAGCTCTCACCCGCGCAGCTCGCCCGCCTCACCCATCCCGTCCGGATCCCCGTGACGGGGCTGGAGGCGGCCGCGAGGCCGGCTGAGGTGCACGCGACGACGATCATCGGGCTGATCCTGTTGTTCGTGCTGCTCTCGCAGTACAGCGCGTGGATCCTGATCGGTGTCGCCGAGGAGAAGTCGAGCCGCGTGGTCGAGGTGCTGCTCGCGACGGTGCGGGCGATCCACCTGCTCACCGGGAAGGTCCTCGGCATCGGCGCCGCCGCCCTCGCGCAGGCGACCGTCGTCGTCGGCTTCGCGCTCGTGCTCGCGAAGATCTTCGGCTCCGACATCTTGAAGGGGGCGGCGCCGCTCGACCTCGTGAGCTCGCTCGCCTGGCTGGTGCTCGGCTACGCCTTCTACTGCTGGGTCTATGCCGCCGCCGGCTCGCTGACCGAGCGCCAGTCCCAGCTGCAGAGCATGAGCTTCCCCCTCGCCCTGCCGATGCTCTTCGGCTACATCGTCTCGATCACGACGGCCTCCTCGGGCAACGCCTCGACGTTCTTCAAGGTGCTCGCCTACCTGCCACCGACGGCGCCGTTCGCGATGCCCGTGCTGGTCGGCCTCGGCCAGGCGACGTGGTGGGGCTTCCTCCTCGCGGTCGCGCTCTCCCTCGCGGCCACGGTCGGCGTCGCGCAGGTGGCCGCGGGGATCTACCGGCGGGCGATCCTGCGGACCGGGCAGCGGGTGCGGATCCGCGAGGTGCTGCGCGCCGACCACTGACCGCCCCCTACTGGGGCGTGCCCCGGCTACCAGGCGGAGCGCGGTCGGCGCGACGCCACCGCCGCCCCGACCCTGCCGCGCACGCGGCGGTAGCGTGGGCCATGGACCTGCGCATCTTCACCGAGCCCCAGCAGGGCGCCTCCTACGCGGACCTTCTCGCCGTCGCCCTCGCCGCCGAACGCCTCGGCTTCAGCGCCTTCTTCCGCTCCGACCACTTCTTGAAGATGGGCTCGGCGAGCGGCCTCCCCGAGTACACCGACGCCTGGACGACCCTCGCCGGCCTCGCGCGCGACACGACCACGATCCGCCTCGGGACCCTCGTCACCCCGGTCACCTTCCGGGCGATCGGCACCTTCCCCGCGATCGCCGCGCAGGTCGACCACATGAGCTCGGGACGCCTCGAGATTGGCCTCGGCGCCGGCTGGTACGAGGCCGAGCACGAGGCCTACGGCCTTGCCTTCCCCTCCCCCGCCGCCCGGTACGACCTGCTGGAGGACCAGCTCGCGATCCTCGAGGGCGTCTGGTCCGCGGCGCCCGGCGCCGTCTTCGAGCACGCCGGCCACACCGTGCACGTGCGCCTCGAGGCGGATCCGCTCCGCCCGGCGCAGCGCCCCCGACCGCCGCTCATCATGGGCGGGCGCGGCGGTCCCCGCAACGCCGGCCTCGCGGCGCGCCACGCCGACGAGTTCAACGTCGCCTTCGCCTCCGTGGAGACGACGCGCGAGCGCCACGACTCGGTGCGCGCAGCCTGTGCCGCGGCGAGGCGCGACCCCGCATCGATGGTCTGGTCGGTGGGGCAGGTGCTCTGCTGCGGGGAGAACGAGTCCGAGGTCGCCCGGCGCGCCGCGGCGATCGGGCGCGACCCGAAGGAGCTGCGGGAGAAGGGCCTCGCCGGCACGCCCGACGAGATCGTCGATCGGCTCGGCACCTTCACCGAGGCCGGCTCGAGCCGCTGCTACCTGCAGGTCCTCGATCTCTCGGACCTCGACCACCTACAGCTCGTCGCGGAGCGCGTCGCCCCCGCGCTCACCTAATAAGACACCTCCCGGCCGAGCGCCGGGCCCTGGCTCAGCTGCCAGGGTGGTGCTCGAGGGCGGCCTCCTCGAGGCGCCGCAGGTTCGGCGGCCGCTCGTGACGGGGCACGTTGCGGTCGTACTCCCCGAGCAGCTCGCCCCAGAGCACCCGCAGGCGATCGCCGTCCGCCGCGACGGCGCGCTGCGCGGTCCGCCACAGCCGCAGCGAGACCATCAGGTGGCGGGGGCGCCCCGTCCCGATCGAGGCGAGGATCAGCGGCCAGAGCCGCTGTCGCTCGTCGTCGTCGAGTGCGTCGTTGGTCGCGCGCGCCACCCTCGCGATGACCGGGTGCACCGCACGGGGGTGATCGGTCCACGGCTCGCCGGCGAGCCAGGCGGCCGCCTCCATCGCGCAGATGCCGGGCTCACCGCTGCCATGGCTGCCGCGTTCGAGGGTCGGCAGGCGATCGGGGAAAGCCTCCATCGGACCGGTGCGGTTCTGCTCCATCGCTGCCTCCGACTGTCCATGCGCCGCCGCGGGCGGTTGTCGGGGGCCCGTGCCAGCCTCGTCGGTGGCTCGCCCCACGACCCTTCTGACCGCCGCCTACCCCGGCCGTCGGCCGCCCAAACATGGGCCCGCGGGCCTCGCGAAGATGACCTCCGGGCGCGGGCGCGGCGCCGCGGGGAGGAGGTCGGTGGCGCCGGCGTCGTTCAGCGGGCGGCAACCTCGAGGGTGAACCAGACCGCCTTGCCGAGCTCCTGCGGGCTGTGCTCGACCCCCCAGGCGCTCGCCATGGTGCGGACGATCTGCAGGCCGCGACCGTGCGCCTCGGTCGCCTGCGGCGAACGCACCTCCGGCCCGCCCGGGCCGCTGTCGGCGACCCGCACCGTGACCCGCGAGCCGTCGCGCTCGATGCGCACCTCGAAGTCGCTGCCGGCGTGGACGATCGCGTTCGTCGCGAGCTCCGAGACGGCGAGGGCGGCGTCGGCGCAGAGCTCGCCGGGGAGGTCGCCGAGCACCTCCGCGACAAAGGCGCGGGCGGCGGCGACCGAGGAGGGTACGGAGGCAAAGCGCCGGCTGGCCGGCAGCGCCCTCGGGTCGCTCACGAGAGCCACCGGATGCCGAGCACGGCCGTGTCGTCGTCCGCCCGCCCGCCGCTCAGCTCCTCGACCAGCGAGCCGACCAGCCCGTCGATCGACTCCGCCCCCGCGCTCACGCGGGCGCGAACGCGTTCCAGCCCCTCGTCGAGGATCTCGCCGCGGCGCTCGACGAGGCCGTCGGTGAAGAGCACGAGCGTCATCCCGGCGGTGATCGGCAGCGTGACGATGGCGTAGTCCTCCGAGCCGAGGCCGATCGGCACCCCCGTCGGCACCTTCACGAAACCCACCACGCCGTCGCGGTCGAGCACCGGGTCGAGGTGGCCGGCGCTCGCGAGCACGAGCTCGCGTCGGTCCAGGTCCGCGTGGCCGACGAGCACCGTCGCGAAGTGCTGGTCGCTGTCGATCGAGAGCTCTCGCGCGGCGATCTTCAAGATGCTCGCCGGGTCCTGCCCGAGGCGGGCGAGCGTGCGCGTCGTGTAGCGGAGCGACGCCATCACCGCCGCGGCCATGATGCCGTGGCCCGACACGTCGCCGATCACGAAGGTGAAGTGCCGGTCGTCGACCGCGATCGCCGAGTACCAGTCACCGCCGATCTCCACGCCGGTCGAACCAGGGATGTAGCGCGCCGCCAGCTCCACCCCCTCGATCTCGGGGAGGACCTTCGGGAGGAGGGAGCGCTGCAGCGTCACGGAGACGTTGCGCTGCTCGCGGTACAGGGCGCGGTTGGCGACGGCGAGGTCCTCGGCGTGGCGCTGGCGGCGGACGAGGCGCTCGGTCATCGCCGCGATGCCGACCGAGAAGAGCGCGCCGACGGCGAGGATCCCCCACGGCAGGAACTCCGCCCAGCTCCCCGCGAGCGAGCCCTTCGAGGAGGCGACCAGGGTGAGCACGTGGTTGCCGAAGGGGACGGTGGTGCGCGACGTCGTGCCCGCGAGCGGCACCTGCGCGACCGTCGCCTCGAGGAGCGCCGGGCTGGCCGTGGTGTTCCCGAAGTAGATGGCGATGTTCAGGCCCGCGTCCGGCGAGGAGGCGGGAACGACGACCCGGCGGTCCGCGGGGAGGGCTTCGGCGGCGGTGACGACGTAGGCGCTGTCGCCCATCCCGCGGGCGGCCATCAGGAGGACGAGGCGCTGCTGGCGGGGCGTGACCGCGCGGGCGACGATGAGCGAGTTGGTCTTCGCGGCGAGGGTGTCGTTGGCGAGCGCGGCCGCGGAGTTGGGGTCGCCGATCACCGGCACGCCGAGGTGTGCGAGGACGGCCGCACGGCCGCCCTTCAACAGCACCAGCGACGAGGTGATGAAGGGCCCCTTCGGCGCGAGCGAGGGCGCGATCACCGTGCGGAAGGTCGCCACCGGGTCGTCGGCGATCGCCGCCAGGCCGGCGGCCTGGCCGAGACGGCGCTCCAGGTCGACCTGCGCTCCCCCGAGCGCGGAGCCCGTGAGCTGGGTCTCGAGCCCGGTCAGTCGCTGCTCGTTGTGGACGTAGCCCACCCGCGAGCTCACGGTGAGCAGGACGGTGACGATTGCCCCGAAGAGCAGGACCACGAGCGCCGCCCGCGAGGCGCCACCCTCCCGGCGGCGGCGCGCCGCGAGGGTGGGGACGCCACCGGTATCGGCCTCGAGCATCGCCCCCCGCGCTTCGGTCATGGTCATCACCGACCGGTCCCCAAGTCCGGGCCGCGCGGAGATGGGCTCCCCGCCTCGCCCAGGGAGCCGCGGTGAGCAGGCACCTTAATCAACAACGCCCGGCCCGTTCCCCCGTGGTGCGGTCGTGGCGCGGCGTGGGCGACCCGCCGCTCGGGGTTGCGGGCCTGCCCCGCCGGCGTCCGCGATAATCGGCGTCGTGGCCTACGACGAGGAGCTGGCGGAGCGGATCCGGGAGCTCGTGAGCTCGGAGGCAGCGCTCAGTGAGAAGAAGATGTTCGGTGGCCTCGCCTTCCTCGTCGGCGGGAACATGGCCCTCGCCGCGAGCGGCCAGGGAGGGCTGCTCGTGCGCGTGGACCCGGCGGCCAGCGAATCGCTGGTGCAGGAGAGCGCCGCCGAGGTCGCCGTGATGCGGGGGCGGCCAATGGCCGGCTGGCTGCGCCTGGCCGCCGCCGACGTCGCGAGCGCGGCGGAGCTCCGCGTCTGGGTCGACCGAGGGACGGCCTTCGCCCGCTCGCTCCCTCCGAGATAGCGCTCTGCCGCCCGCGGGGCGCGCACCGCGGAGCCCGCCGCGAGCGGCGGGCAGGTGCAAGGGCTCGCCCTCCGCCGGGCCTGCGATCGCCGTCACCAGCTGCGCTTTACCCGCCGAGGTGTGCGCTCCAACCGGAGGAGCCACCACGGCGGCCCCGGCGACGGGAAAACGGGCCTGCCTCCGCACCAGACCGCCTCGCGGCGGCAGCGGCGCGCCGGGCGATCGGCCACCTGACTGGGAGCGGCCCGTCCGGGGTATTGGCGTGCCATGACTCGACCGCGCACCGCCACGGAGGCCTCGGCCGCTCCCGAACAAGACGTGCCCGTCTGCGGTGCACCTCGGCCGGAGGAGAACGACGACGGGGGGGTCCTGCCCCGCGTCCCCGGTTCCCCCGCCGCCGACTGGGAGGGCGAGCGGCCGGAGGACCAGACCGACGGCTGACGGCCCGCTCGCCCGTTGAGCAGCGGTGCGCACCGCTGCGGCCCGCGACCGACCCTGCGTCGAACACCCCAGCGGGCCGGCTCAGCGACGCGCTCGCCCGCGGCGGGGATCGAGGAGCCGGCGGCCGACGAGACGGTCAAGACTGCGATCGAGGAGTGCGACGAACGGGGTGACGAAGAGGAGACCGGCGCCCTGGGGGACGTGCGGATGGGGGCGGGTGGGCGTGAAGCGCCGCGCCCGCGCCGCCCACGTGCCGCGGATCTGCAGCGCGGTCTCGGGCTCGTGCCCCTCGACCGCCGGGAAGACGAGCGCCTCCTCGTGGTGGAGGTGGCGCTCGAGCGCCTCCCCGAGCGCCTGCAGCTCGGCGGGGAGGTGGCGACGGCGGCGGTACCAACGCAGGCTGCGGCGCAGGCCGACGAGTCGCGAGGTGAGCGCCCGCTCCTCGGCAAGCAGGTCACGGCGGAGCGAGCGGCCCGCCTCCAGCTGGTGGAGGAGCGGGTGGAGGAGCTCTTCTTCGACCGTCTCGTGCGCGACTACGTCGGCGATCAACTGATCGACGCCGCGGCGGGTGGGGGTCGGGGCGACGCGCAGTGCCCGGAGTGCCGAGCGCAGTTGCTCGTGCTCGACGTGCATCACCGCGACGACGTCCGGCCCGTGCCGCCCGAACGGCGGCGCCGGCGCATCGACGCTCGGCGCAGCACCGGCGACCGTGCGGCGTTCGTTCAACGGTGCTCCCCTCGCGTGGCGCGGCTGGCCCTGTCCCTCACGTACCCGGGAGCGGGGGCGCGGTAACGCCCGGACCTCCGCGGCGCCCGTCGGCCGCCGACGGCGCCGGGACGCACAGACCGCCCGCGCAAAGGCACCGCCGAGCCGTGCGAAGCGCTCTCGTCAGTCGACGATGAGGATCGCCTCGGGGGGGCAGCGCAGCGCCGCGTTGTCGACCTGGGCGCGATAGGACTCGGGGATGTCGTCCATCAACAGGTAGGCGAGCCCGTCGTCGCGGAGCTCGAAGACGTCGGGAGCGGCGTCGACGCACTGCCCGTGGCCCTCGCAGAGCTCGAGATTGATGATGACGTGCATCGAACCTCCCGGTTCTCGTAACGGCCGGGCCCACCGGGGCGCCCTGCCGGGTCAGTGGCGGCTGCGCCAGAGGTGCGGGTCGGTGCCGTGCGAGCGGAAGAGCTCGGCGATGCCCTCCCAGTACAGCTGGGGGTCGACGTCGAGCACCTCACCGTCCTCGGAGCGGGCGATGACGAGCTCGCCCCAGCTGCCGGGGATCGATTCGCTGCGGGCGCTGTCCTCCCTCTCGAGGGCCTTGATCTCGACCATCTCGTTGAGGAAGTCGGTGAGCAGCTCCGGGTTGGCCGGCCACGCCTTCACCACGGTCTCGGTGCTCTCCTCGACGGCGAGGAGCGCACCCTCACCCTCGGCGCCGTGGCGCCACTCGATCCGTACCGGCATTGGCACTCCTAGAAGAAGGTGTTGATGACCTTCGCCAAGAGGACGTTCTGCGCGAGGAGGATCTTGCGCTTCACGATCTTGAAGGAGGTGTTCGAGTCACGCCGGAGCAGGTCGTACCGACGCCCGACGAACATCTGGACCTCATCGGCGAGGCGGTTCTGGTAGACGAAGAACTTGCTGTTCGCCTGGACCTCCGGGCCGTCGACGGAGACGACCTCCACGTTGGAGATGAGGTGCTCGAAACGCGACACCGGCTCCTCGGCCCAGTGCACGCCGGTGTCGATCTGGCGGACGCGGCCCGTGAGGATGTCCTTGCCCTCGTCGAAGTAGGAGATCTCCTTGTCGGGGTCGGAGAACTCGAGCTCCCAGTCGCCGAACTTCACGTTGCGGCGGATGGGCATGAAGTAGTGGATCTCCTCCGCGAGCAGCTCCAACCACTCCTTCAGGCGGCGCTCATCGAGGAGGCGTGCCTCGAGGTAGTAGAACTGCTCGACCTCCTTGGCGAGGAGCAGCCGGTTGAGCAGCTCCTCCTGGGTGCCCTGCACCTCGGTCATTCGTCGTCCTCCACTACGTCGTTCACTTCGGTGTAGAAGACCGTCTCCTCGGTGCCGACCCGGCTCGGGTCCTTCGGTGAGTCGACGATCCTCAGGATCACGATCGCGCCGTCGTGGGCGTTGGCGATGATCTCGCCCACGGCGCCGTCGGCGAGCGAGAGCTTCACGCCCTCGGGCAGGTCGCGGAAGACCTCCGCGCCGTGCACTCCCGTCAGGTCGTACTTGGCCGACATCTCGCCCCCTACCAGATCCGGTGGTTCACGGTCTGGTTGACCGGGTAGAGGTCGTCCCAGCTCTCGGCCTCCATGAAGGCGAGCCAACGGCTGAAGCGGGCACGTTGCGCTTCCTCGGTGCGGCTGTCGTTGAAGACGAGGACCCCTGC
>DATLTN010000067.1 GCA_035533595.1 Acidimicrobiales bacterium | reverse complement strand
GGCACCTCGACGGGGTGGTAGCCGCAGCGCAGCAGCTTGCCGGTCAGCTCCCAGTCGAAGTCGAAGCGGTTGCACTCGAGGCGCAGCCCTTCGAGCGCGTCGCGCCGCAGCACCTTGTACATCGTGAACGGGTCGCGCAGCCGTGAGCGGTAGACGGTGTTGAAGAGGCGGAGGAAGAGCGCGTTGCCGACGTTCATCAACAGGCCGATCGCGAGCTGCTTCTCGAAGTGCCGGACGCCGAAGCGCGCCCCGTGGGTCTTCAGGCGGTAGCCGAGGACGAAGGTCGCCCGAAAGGCGCGCAGCGGCTCCAGCAGCGCGTCGTAGTCGGCGATGTCGTACTCCATGTCGGCGTCCTGGATGAGGATGAAGTCCCCGCCGGCCGCCGCGAGGCCCGCCCGCACGGCGTGCCCCTTCCCGTGCGGCGCGTCCTCGAGGACGAGCTGCACGCGGGGGTGGGACTGGTAGCCGAGGACCGCCTCGCGGGTGCCGTCGCTCGAGTTGCTCTCGACGATGACGACGTCGATCGCGATCCCCGGGATCTCCTTCGCGAGGAGCTCGTCGAGCACCTTGGCGAAGGTCTCCCGCTCGTTGTAGACGGGCATCACCACCGAGAGCGTCATCTCGCGCGCCGTCGGGGGCGGCGCCGAGCCGCGATGGGTGAGGGCGACGAGGCGCCCACCGGGGCCGGCGCGAAAGCGTGGGCGCACGAAGCCCGCCCGGTAGAGCGCGCTCGCGAGAGCGTCGCGTCGCTGAGCCGTGAGGCCCCTCGGCGCGTCCACGTAGACGAGGGGGGCGCCCGCCGGGCAGCGCTCGTAGACGGCCGCGAGTGCGGCCTCGGGGGGCGTTGGGGAAGCGGCGCCTGCGACGAGGACCGCGCCGCCTCCCGCCTCGTCGGGCTGCGGCCCCTCGAGGGTGGAGAAGGGGGCGAAGGTGCCGAGCGGAGCGAGGTCGTTGGGCACTGCGGAGGGGTCCTCGGCGAGGAGGAGCAGCGGCGCGTCGCGATCGGCACCGAGCGCCGCCTCGACGAAGGTGCCGAGCGACCTCCCGCTCGACAGGAGCGAGATCGGCGAGCGTCGGGTTTCGGGGAGGGCGGTCAGGAGGCTCGTCTTCTGAGGATGGGAGGACAAGGAGTCTCCTCGATCCTCGTCGCCGGCACAGCGGAGAGGCCGGCGGGCTGGTTTTCGCCACTATACCTGCGCCTCCCTCGGCCGATGGGTTGCCCCGCGACGGGTAACCACGCCCCGCGCGGGCCCGTGAAGGCGCGCTGCCGGGGGTAGATTCTCCCGATGCCAGTTCCCGGCGCGGTCGTGACGCGCGCCACCGCGGTGCCGTCGTGACGATCGATTGCGTCGTCGTCGGCTCGGGCCACGCCGGGGTCGCCTGCACGATGGGCCTCGTCGCGCGTGGCGTCCGACCGACGGTGATCGACGTCGGCAACGACGGGACCGCCGAGCGGCTCCCTGCCTTTGCCGAGCTCGGCAGCGCCGAGCCCGAGGACTGGGACGAGGCGCTCGCCGAATCGGCGCGCGCCTATTTCCCGATCAATCTGCGCGGGGTGCCGCTGAAGCCCGTCTACGGCTCGTTCTTCCCCTATGCGATCAACGACTCGGACCTCTCGGTCGTGCTCGACGGCGCCGAGACGGTGCAGTCGCTCGCCCGCGGCGGCCTCAGCAACACCTGGGGCTCGTCGATCCTCTCCTACCATCGCGACGACATCGTCGACTGGCCGATCGGCCTGGATGAGCTGGAGCCGCACTACCGGGCGGTCGTGAAGTTCATGCCGACGACCGGCGACCACGACGACCTCGAAGACCTCTTCCCGCTCTACACCGAGCAGGCCCGCCCGATGGAGCGGACGCCTCAGGTCGAGTCCTTCTTCTCCCGCCTGCGCGCGCACGGCCGCGAGCTGCACGCCGCCGGCCTCGTCTTCGGTGCGTCGCGCCTCGGCCTCGAGACCAACGCTGAGGACGAGCACCGCTGCCGCTACTGCGGGCTGTGCATGCACGGTTGCCCCTACGGTTCGATCTACAACACCGCGACGACGCTGCAGTCCCTCGCCCGCAGCGGCGCGATCGACTACCGCTCCGGCCTCTACGTGGACGGACTGCGCGAGCGCCCCGACTCGGTCGAGATCTCCTACCACGGCCGCGGCGGGGACCACGACCTCGGCAGGACCGAGGCCCGCCGGGTCTTCGTCGCCTGCGGCGCCGTCTCCTCGACCCGCCTCGTCCTCGAGTCGCTCACCGAGCTGCGCTCGGCGCGCATCCTCGACAGCCAGACCTTCCTCGCGCCGCTCCTCACCCGTCGCCGGGTCCCAGTGAGCACCGAGGGCCAGGGCAACACGCTCGCCCAGCTGTTCGTCGAAGTGCAGGATGAGGAGATCGCCCGCCACCGCGTGCACCTGCAGATCTACGGCTACAGCGACATCATGCTGAAGGCGCTGCTCTCGCGGGCGCCGCTGCGGCGCGCCAACGCCGAGCGCCTGCTGCAGCCGCTGCTCGGCCGCCTCCTCGCAGTGCAGGGCTTCCTGCACTCCGACGACTCGCCGGGGCTGCGCCTCGAGCTGACCGACTCGGGCGTCCGCCTCGTCGGCGACCGTGTCCCGCATCCGCACGCCCGCGTCCACGCGCTGCTGCGCAAGCTGCGGCGCCTCCGTCGCTACACCGGCGCCGCGCCGATCCCGGGGCTCACCCAGGTCGGCCCGCCCGCCAAGAGCTTCCACTACGGCGGCTCACTGCCGATGCGCGCCCGTCCGGCCGGCCTCGAGAGCGACATCCTCGGCCGCCCCTGCGGCTCGGAGCGCATCCACGTCGTCGACTCCTCGGTCTTCCCCTCGATCGCCGGCACGACGATCGCCCTCACCGCGATGGCGAACGCCCACCGGATCGCGACCGAGGTCGCCCACCTCGCCTAGTGCCCGGCGACGCGCTGGTGGCGCGGTCGTGACGGCCGACGGGGCCGTGACCACCCCTCCTCCCCGCCGCCTCGCGGGTGCCTTCGCTCGCGCCCACGCTGCGCGGCGGGCGCGCCCGCCCGCGGCACGGGCGCGCGACCTCGTCCTCGCGGTCGCCTTCGTCGTCTTCTCGCTCCTCTACGGCTGGACGATCGCGACGAGCGGCGCGGCGGCCGCCTTCGGCGGCCAGCCCGACTACTACGGCCAGCTGACGACGGGCTTCCTGCACGGCGAGCTCTCGATCCCGACGCTGCCGCCGAAGGCCCTCGTCGACCTGCCCGACCCGTACTCGCCCGTCGCGAACAACCCCTGGCAGGGGCCCTTCCACGACCTCGCTCTCTACCACGGCCACCTCTACCTCGACTGGGGGCCGACGCCGGTCATCGCCCTCTACCTGCCGTGGCGGCTGCTCGGCCTCGGCAACATCGCGAACGACGGGGCGCTGTGGATCTTCTCGACGCTCGGCCTCGCCGGCGTCCTGCTCCTCTTCCGCACCCTGGTCGACGACTACCTGCCGGCGACCCGCCCGGGGCGCTTCGGGCTCGCCTGCCTCGCGCTCGGGACCGGAACCGTCGTCCCCTTTCTTGACCGCACGCCCGACATCTACGAGGTCGCGGTCTCGTGCGGCTTCTGCTTCCTCGCGATCGGCCTCTACCTCCTCGCGCTCGGCGCGCGTCAGGGGGCGCGCCGCTGGAAGCTCGCCGCCGGGAGCCTCGCGCTCGGCCTCGCCGCCGGCGCCCGCTGGGACCTCCTCCTCGGCTGCCTCCTCCTTCCGCCGTTGCTGCTCTGGCTGGCGCGCCGGGACGGGGCCGCGACGGCGCGCGCCCGCGTGCGCCTCGGGGCGGCGATCCTCGTCCCGGGCGGGGCGTTCATCTTCCTGCTCCTCGTCTACAACGCAGCACGCTTCGGGAGCCCGCTGCAGGTCGGGACGAGCTACCAGATGGCCGGCTTCGACCCCACCAAGACCCCCTATTACCTGCTCGGCTACATGTGGCCGAGTCTCTACTACTACTTCGTCGCGCCGATCCGCTGGACGCTCACCTTCCCCTATTTCGCGCTCCCCGTGCCCCCCTTCTACCCGGGCGCGGTGCCCCCCACCTACGCGCCGGAGATGATCGGTGGTGTCTTCACCACCACGCCGATCCTCGTCGCGCTCGCCGCGGCCGCCCTGCGACGGCGCCTACCTCGCGTGCTCCGTCTCACAACCCTCGTACTCTTCCTCGACGCGCTCGTGATCGTCGTCCTCCTCGCCCTCGGCGTGCCGGGGGGCTCGATGCGCTACGAGGCGGACTTCGCGGTGCTCCTCCTCGTCCCCGCTCTCCTCGCCTGGGTGGACTGGCACCCGGCGCTGCGGGTGCTGCACGGCCTCGTCGCGGTCGGAGGGACGGTGCTCATCGTCTACGGCGCGGTCGTAGCCGGCGCCCTCTCGCTCTACGGCTACCACGGCCAGATCTACAGCACCGACGGCGGGCAGGTCCGCGTGATGGAGCAGCTCACCCAGCCCTTCCCCGACCTCATGACGCGCCTCCTCGGCCACCCGGTGATCACCGGGATCGGCTCCGACGGTGGCGTGGTCACGATGCCCCACTACGACACGCTCGGCGTCGGCGACGTCGTCTACGGCAACCTCGGCGAGGGCGCGACGACGATCACCGTGGAGAGCCCGGACCGCGGCGCCTGGAGCCTGTGGTTCTCGGTCGAGCCGCTGCCCGGCATGCCGGGAGGGACCTTGCCGACGCAGTTCGTGCTGAAGGACCGCACAGGGGTGCACCGCTTC
>DATLTN010000066.1 GCA_035533595.1 Acidimicrobiales bacterium | reverse complement strand
AGGTCCTCGCCGAGGATGCGCACGCGGATCGGGGCGGAGTCCGGCTCGGCGATCTCCTCGGAGAGGCAGGCCGGGATCCAGTAGCGACGGAAGGTCTCTCCCATCGGGGTCCCCGGTCCGACGCGGACGAGCCGCTCGTTCTGCTCCGGCGTGATGTGCACAGCGTCCTCCCTCCGACCGGAGAGCGTCCCCCCCGACCCTTCGCTCAGGACCGTCAGTAGACGGACAAATTGAATTTTACGTCCAGCGAGCGAGAACTTCAGAAGATTCATCGTTTCGAATTGTTCCGAGGTCGGGCGCGCTTTGGAATACTGGGCCGATGCGCGCCGTCGCGGTGAGGACGTTCGGGGGCCCCGAGGTCCTCGAGGTGGTCGAGCTCCCCGATCCCGAGCCGGGTCCAGGCGAGGTGCGCGTGCGCGTGCACGCGGCGACGGTGAACCCGACCGACATCAGCTTCCGCTCCGGCCGCTCGGCCGAGGCGCTCGCCGCCTTCCCCCCTCCCTACGTGCCCGGGATGGAGCTCGCAGGGACGGTCGACGCCCTCGGCCCCGGCTCCTCGTGGGAGGTGGGCCAGCGGGTGCTCGGGATCGCGCAGCCCTCGCGCAACGGGCGCGGCGCGCAGTCCGAGCTCGTCGTGCTGCCGAACGACTCGATCGCCCTCATCCCCGGCGGGGCGAGCTTCGAGGCGGCGGCCACCCTGCCGATGAACGGCCTCACGGTGCGCCGTGGCCTCGACCTCCTCGCCCTCCCCGCGGGGGCGACGATCGTCGTTACGGGCGCGGCGGGAGGGGTCGGCGGCTACGCCGTCGAGCTCGCGAAGGCCGACGGGCTGAAGGTCGTCGCCATCGCCGGTGCCGACGACGAGGTGCTGGTGCGCAGTTTCGGCGCCGACCGATTCGTCGCCCGCGGCCCCGGCGCCATCGACGCGGCACGCGAGCTCGCCGAGGGGGGCGCCGCCGGCCTGTTCGACGCGGCGGTGATCGGCCCGCCGGCGCTCGCCGCGGTGCGCGACGGCGGCAAGGTGGCCGTCGTGCGCGCCGTCGAGGCCGGGAACGAGCGCGGCATCGAGGTCCACCACGTGCGCGTCGGCGACTACGCCACCAACCGCCCGGCCCTCGAGGCGCTCGCCGCGCTCGTGCTCGCCGGTCGCCTCACGCTGCGGGTCGCGGAGACCTACCCTCCAGAGCAGGCGGCGATCGCGCAGCAGCGCCTCGCCGCCGGCGGCACCCGCGGCCGTCTCGTCATCATCTTCTGACCGCCGGGCGCGGCCAGCCGCAGAGGAGGGCTCCACCATCGCCGGACAGCGCGTCTTCGAGTTCCGCACCTACACCGCGACGCCGGGGCGGCGCGACGCCCTCGAGCGCCGTTTCCAGGACCACACCCTCGCTCTCTTCGCGAAGCACGGGATCGAGGTCGTCGGCTTCTGGGTCCCGCTGGATGCCGCCGACAAGGACACCCTCGTCTATCTCTGCAGCTACCCCGACCGGGCGGCGGCGGAGGCCTCGTGGGCGGCCTTCCAGGCCGACGAGGAGTGGATCGCGGCGAAGAAAGCGAGCGAGGTCGACGGCAGCCTCGTCGCCAAGATCGAGTCGAGCTACCTCACCCCGACCGCCTACTCGCCGCTTCAGTGAGGCTGGGCGCGGCCGCGGCGCGGCCAGGATTGCGACGGGCGAGCGCCCACACGAGTGAGGGGGAGAGATGACGAACGCGGCGACAACGACCGTGAGGCGGATCGCGAGCAGCTGGTTCCCGTGGCGTCATCCGGCCCGGCACCAGCATCCCGCCCTGCAAGAGGCGCACGACGGGCGGACCCTCGGCGAGCGCGTCGCCGACCAGATCGCGAGCTTCGGGGGCTCCTGGCCCTTCATCTTCTTGTTCCTCGGGATGATCGCGGCGTGGATGCTGGTGAACTCGGTGCTGCTCAGCCACCTGCTGCACCACAAGGGCTTCGACCCCTATCCCTTCATCGCCCTCAACCTCATCCTCTCGGCGCTCGCCGGCCTGCAGGCGCCGATCATCATGATGAGCCAGAACCGCGCCGCCGCCCGTGACGAGATCCTCGCCCAGCACCACTACGAGGAGACCCAGAAGATCGACGACCTCCTGCGCTCGAACACCGACCTCACCCGCCAGGTGCACGACCTCACGACCAAGATCCACCTGCTCGCCGAGCGCCTCGCGGCCGCCTCGCCCGTCCCGCCGACGAGCTGAGGGCGGGGGCACGCACCGCGGCGCGCTTGCCCCGCGGGGCCGCCATCGACTCCCATTGGGGGATGGCGAGTGCCCCGGTCGACCTACGCAGCGACACCAAGACCCGCCCGACGCCGGCGATGCGCGCCGCCATCGCCGAAGCCGCCGTCGGTGACGAGCAGGCTGGTGAGGACCCGACCACAACCTCGCTCGAGCGCCGGGCAGCGGCGCTGCTCGGCAAGGAGGCGGCGGTCTTCACGCCGTCGGGGACGATGTGCAACGCGATCGCCTTCTGCCTCCACCTCCGCCCCGGCGACGAGGTGGTGCTCGACCGCAACTCCCACCCGGTCCGCTTCGAGGTCGGCGGGCCCTCCGCCCTCGCCGGCGGCCTGGTGGCGCCGATCGACACCGAAGGGGGGATCTTCGACGGCGAGGCGCTCCGGCGGGCGATCCACCCCAACCCGGACCAGCACTCGCCGCGCTCGCGCCTCGTTTCGGTCGAGCAGACGACGAACATCGGCGGCGGGAGGGTCTGGCCGCTCGCGGTCATCGACGAGGTGGTCGCGGTGGCCCGGGAGCACGGCCTCTCGACGCACATGGACGGGGCGCGGCTGCTCAACGCCGTCGTCGCCAGCGGGGTGAGCGCGGCGCGCTTCGCCGAGGGCTTCGACACCGTGTGGCTCGACTTCTCGAAGGGCCTCGGGGCGCCGATCGGCGCGGCGCTCGCCGGCTCGGCCGAGCTCGTCGCCGAGGCCCGGCGGGTGAAGCAGATGCTCGGGGGCTCGATGCGCCAGTCGGGCATCGTCGCGGCCGCCGCGCTCTACGCCCTCGATCACCACGTCGAGCGCCTCGCGGAGGACCACGAGCACGCCCGCCTGCTCGCCGATGGCCTGGCCAAGGCGGAGGGGGTCGCCCTGGACCCCTCGCTCGTCGAGACGAATATCGTGGTCTTCACGGTGCGTGACGCCCACGGCTTCTGCGACCGGCTGGCGGGCGAGGGCGTGCTGATGGGCGCCGTCGACGACGAACGCGTGCGAGCCGTGACGCACCTCGACGTCGACCGCGCCGGGGTGGAGCGGGCGGTCTCGGCGGTCTCCGCGCTCGGCTGGCGCTGAGCGTGCGCGCCGGCCTCGTCGTCTTCGACGGCGTCGAGGAGCTCGACGCGATCGCCCCCTACGAGGTGCTCCGCCTCGGCGCGAAGGCGGGCGGCGACGTCTCCTGTCGCCTCCTCCACCCGAGGGGCGGGGCGCGGGTACGGGCCTCGCACGGCCTCGAGTTCGCCACCGACGGGCCCCTCGAGGAGGGCCTCGACGTCGTCGTCGTGCCGGGTGGCGGATGGGTCGGCCGGGGGGCGACGGGCGCGTGGGCCGAGGCCGAGCGGGGGGACTGGCTGGAGTGGCTCGCCGCCGCGCAGCACGGCGGCGCACTCGTCGCGAGCGTCTGCACCGGGGCACTCCTCGTCGCGCGCGCCGGTCTCGCGGCGGGAAGGCGGATGGCGACGCACCACCTTGCGCGCGCCGACCTCGCGGCGCTCGGCGCGGTCGTCGTCGAGGAGCGGGTGGTCGACGACGGCGACCTCGTGAGCTGTGGTGGGGTGACGAGCGGCATCGACCTCGCGCTCTGGCTCCTCGAGCGCGAGTGCTCCGCCGCGCTCGCCACGGCGGTCGCCGACGAGATCGAGTACCGGCCGGAGCGGCCGCACCCGCGCTGAGCGCCGGGCGGGCCCGCGCCGCGGGCCGGGGATATGGTCGAGCCGTTTCCGCGCCCGGCCGGCGCGGGGGGAGCCGGAGGTCACCGTGGGCAAGCTGGAGCTGAGCGCCGCAATCCGGAGGAACCCGAGGTCCCTGCCCCTCGTCACCGGCGAGGTGCAGCCACAGGGCATCGAGCTCCGGGTGAGCGTTCTCGAGCCCTCCGAGCTGTACTGGCGGGCCCTCGCCTTCGAGGATTTCGCGATCGCCGACATCTCGTTCTCGAGCCTCATGGCCTCCTACGGCCACGGCATCGACCACTGGGTGCCGCTTCCGGTGTCGATGCAGCGGAACTTCTTCCACACCGGCGTCATCGTCCGCGAGGCCGCCGGGATCAAGGGCCCGGCAGACCTCGCCGGCAAGCGCGTCGGCGTCCCGGAGTACCAGCAGACCGGGGCGCTCTGGACGCGCGGCATCTACCAGCACGAGTTCGGCCTCGACCCCCGCGACGTGCACTGGTTCATGGAGCGGCCGCCGGAGAAGAGCCACGGCGGGGCGATGGGCTTCGACCCGCCCGAGGGCATCGACCTTCAGTACATCGGGCGGGACACCGACATCGGCGTGATGCTGCGCGACGGGGAGCTCGATGCGGCGATCATGTACAACACCTCGCGCAACCTCGTCGACCGGAGCACCATCGAGTTCGGCCCCGACTCGGGGGTCGGCCCGCTGTTCAACAAGCGCGAGGAGTCGGCGCGCTACTTCAAGAAGACGGGGTTCTTCCCGATGAACGCCGTGCTCTGCGTCCGCCGGGAGATCGTCGAGGCGCACCCCTGGGTGATGCTCAACCTCTACAGCGCCTGCCTCGAGGCGAAGGAGGTCGCCCGCCGCAACGCCCGTGGCGACCTCGACAACCTCCTCGAGGCGGGGGTAGCGACCAAGGAGACGCAGGCCGCGCTCGACTTCGACCTCTATCCCTATGGCGTGATCGCCAACCGCGAGCTGCTCGAGACGGCGACGACCTATTCCTTCGAGCAGGGCCTCGTGCCCCGCAAGTTCGAGCTCGGCGAGCTCTTCTACCCGCCGACCCTCGAGCTGTAGGGTCCCAGCGCAGCGCGTTCGGGAGCTCAGCCCCGGGCGGCGGGCGCCCCGCGGGGGCGGCTCTCCTCGGCGCGCAGGCGGATCGCGGCGGTCAGGTAGCTCTCCGCCTCGAGGAGCCCCGGGAGCAGCTCCTTCTCGAGGGTGAGGGCCCGGAAGACGCGGCCGATCGTGACACCGTGGTCGGGACGGGACTCGACGACCACCTCGCTCCCGGCGCGCACCGCGCCGGGAGCGAGGATCCGCAGGTAGGCACCGGGGCGCGCGCGCCGGGTGAAGGTCTTCAGCCACCCCTTCTCGGCCATCCACACGGCGAAGTTCGCGCAGGGGATGCGGGGCTTCGTGACCTGCACCCGGACGTCGTCGCCGATCCGCCAGCACTCGCCGATCAGCGCTCCCGTGAGGTCGAGGCCCGAGGTCGTGAGGTTCTCGCCGAAGGTCCCGGCGCGCAGCGGGGCGCCGATCTCGACCTCCCACCAGTCGAGGTCCTCCCGGGCGTAGGCGTAGAGGGCCTGGTCGGGGCCGCCGTGGTGCACGGTGTCGAAGACGATGTCGCCGGCGAGGCCGCTGCCCCCGGCGCGCGCCGGATCGGGCGCGCTGACGGCGAGCGGGCCGTCGGTCGGGAGCTTGTCGATCCCCGTCATCCCCGAGTTCGCGCCGACCGCCCTTGCCGTGCCGACGTTCAGCGACTCGATCAGCGGCACCGCCCCATCCTACGGATGGTCGCGCTGGCGCCCCCGGCGCGGGCGGGAACGGAGGCGCCGCCCCGCCCCCCGTCGGTGCCCGCTCGGGCGCTTCTACGCGAGGGCGGCGAGCAGCGCGGGGTTCGCGTCGACGCCGACGGGTAACCAGTTGCCGTGCCCAGGCTTCGCCGCTCCCGACTCGACGCTCCCGCGATCCACCGCCGCCGCTACGGTGCCGGCTTCCGCTTCACCGACGCCTCCGGGTGGCCCATCGCCGACCCCGAGACCATCGAGCGGATCCGCGCCCTCGTCATTCCCCCGGCGTGGAAGGACGTCTGGATCTGCCCGTGGCCGAACGGCCACATTCAGGCGGTCGGCACCGACGCCGCCGGTCGGCGCCAGTACCGCTACCACGACGAGTGGCGGCGACGGCGGGATGCCGAGAAGTTCTCGAAGATGCTCGAGTTCGGAAGCGCCCTCCCGGGGCTGCGCGCGGCGACCGATCGCGACCTCGTCCTCGAGGGGATGCCGCGCGAGCGCACGCTCGCGCTGGCGGTGCAGCTGCTCGACTGCGGCCTCTTCCGCGTCGGAGGCGAGGAGTACGCCGAGGAGCACCAGACCTTCGGCCTCGCGACCCTCGAGCGGAACCACGTCCGTATCCGCAACGGCCAGGCGACCTTCGACTACGCGGCCAAAGGCGGCATCGAGCGGAAGATCGCGATCGACGACCCCGCGCTCGTCGAGCTCATCGGCGAGCTGAAGTACCGCCGCGACGACACCGCCGACCTGCTCGCCTGGCAGGAGGAGGGCGAATGGGTCGACGTCCGCGCCGCCGACATCAACCAGTACCTGAAGGAGATCTCCGGGGGCCCCTTCACCGCCAAGGACTTCCGCACCTGGACGGCCTCGCTCCTCGCGGCGCTGCTCCTCGCCGGCGTGCCCCGCACGACCTCCCCGAGCCAGCGCGCCCGCGCCACCGCGGCGGTGGTGCGGGCGGTGGCCGCCGAGCTCGGGAACACGCCCGCCGTCTGCCGGCGCTCCTACGTCGACCCGCGGGTCCTTGACCGCTTCGAGCGGGGCGACACGTTGCGGGCGGTCATCGCCGCGCTGCCCGACGTCGCGGAGCTGAAGGTGCGTGAGGTGCGTGCACGCCTCGAGCTCGCCTTCGTCGAGTTCCTCGCGGAGCCCGAGCCCTCCGGTCTCGAGCTCGCGGCCTGATCGGTCCCTCCCAGGGCCCGTGCGCTCCGAATCCCGACCTCTTTCTGTTTCATGCCACTCGGCACGGGCATGGGACAGCCATGACGCAACCCGAAACAGGCGACCGCTCCGACACCGAGGACGAGTCCGGTGAGGCGATGACCGAAGAGGAGTTCTTCGAAGAGGGCGAGACGCAGGGCAACCCCGAATAACGGGCCGACGACCCGCCCTGGCCGAGAGGACCCCCGCGTACCATGAGCCGATGCGGCTGCGGGGAGCGATCGTCGGCGCGCCCCGCGGCGCGCGGTCCCGATGACCGCGGCCGCGGGCATCGCCTGCCCGTACTGCGGCGCCACCCACGCGCGAGCGGCGGAGGTGCGCGCCTGCTGGGAACGCTCGCCGGCGGAGGTGACGCGCGCGTCGGACGGCGCGCCGGTGCCCGACGAGGACCCGTTCGAGCCGCTCTCCGCTCCCCCTGCTGCCGGGAGGCTGACAGGCCAACCCCGAGCGCCGCTCCCGCCGACGACGCTCGGCCCCGCGTTGGGGCGGAGCGTCCTCGTGCGGCCCGGCGCGACGGCACCCGAGGCTTGGACAGGCTGCGAGCGCGTCGACGGCGGGGCGCTCGACCGCCTCGAGGCGGCGTGGCGTGAACGGCGCCCCATCGTCATCGAGGTGGGATCACAGCCGCCCACCGACGAGGTCGAGGCGGGCCCGCTGTGGACGCTCGGGGAGGGCTTCTCCTTTTCCGGGGAGCGCCTCGCCCACGCGTTGTTCTCCAACGCCGCCGACGCGCGGGAGGGCCCGCCGCTCTGGCCGCTCACCGAGCGGGCGCTCACGATCGGGGCGCGCCCCGGGGGGCCGGCGGACGTGCTGCTCCCCGACGGCCGTCCGGCGTACCTCGACGGCGGCCCGCTCGACTGGCAGCTCCCGAGCGCAGAGGCGCTCGTCGTCCCCCGCTGCTCCCTCCTCGCCGGGTCGCTCCTCCCCCTCGGCGAGAACACGACGACCGCCGAGCTCGCCGCCGACCAGCTCGAGGCGGTGACCCACGCCGGCGCGGCGGCGCGCATCATCGCCCCGGCCGGCTCGGGCAAGACCCGCGTCCTCACCGAGCGGGCGCGCCAGCTGCTGCGGCGCTGGAACATCCCCGGTGCGGCGGTCACCCTCGTGGCGTTCAACAAGCGCGCCGCCGACGAGATGCAGCTGCGGACCACCGACCTCCCCGAGCTGCGGGTGCGCACCCTCAACGCCCTTGGCCTCTCCCTCGTGAGCCGCTCCGCGAGGGTCACCACCGTCGACGAGCGCGAGGTCCGGTCGATCCTCGAGTCCCTGGTCGACATGCCGCGGCGCGCCAACTCCGACCCCGCCGCCGCCTGGATCGAGGCACTCTCGGCGGTCCGTCTCGGGCTCCGTGACCCGGCCGCGGTGGAGGCCGACTTCGGTGGCGACGTGGACGGGCTGGCGGAGGTCTTCGCCCGCTACCGGGCGCTCCTCGCCGATCGCCGGATCGTCGACTTCGACGAGCAGATCTACCGCGCACTCGAGATCCTGCTCGCCGACCCCTCCGCCCGCCGGGCGGCGCGGGCGGGTTGCCGGATGCTGCTCGTCGACGAGTTCCAGGACCTCACGCCGGCGCACCTGCTGCTCATCCGCACGCTGGCCGGCCCCGAGGGGGCGGTCTTCGCCGTCGGTGACGACGACCAGACGATCTACGGGTACTCGGGGGCCTCGCCACAGTGGCTGATCGACTACCGCAGCTACTTCCCCGGCGCCGGCGAGCACGCCCTCGAGGTCAACTACCGCTCCCCGCCGAGCGTGGTCGACGCGGCCCGCACCCTCCTCACCCACAACCGCCACCGGGTCGAGAAGCGGATCGTCGCCGCGCCCGCCCGCAGTCCGATCGCCGGCGAGTTCGCGGTCCTCGACGGCGACCCCCTCGGCGCGACGCTCGGGCGCGTGCGCTCGCTCCTCGCCGACGGTGCCGCGCCCTCAGAGATCGCCGTCCTCACGAGGGTGAACGCCTCACTCGCCCCGGTGCAGGTCGCCCTCGTGCACGGCGGGGTCCCGGTGGATCCGGCCGTCGGCGTCGCCTACCTCGCCCGCAGCGGCGTGCGGGCGGCCCTTTCCTGGCTGCGGCTCGCGGTCGCCCCGGCCGCCCGGCTGAGCGGCGCCGACCTCGCGGCCGCGGCCCGACGGCCCTCGCGCGGCCTGTCACCGCGGGTCGCCGTGTGGATCGGGGAGCAGCGGGGCCTGCGCGGCATCGAGGGGCTCGCGGAGCGGCTCGGCGCGCGCGACGGCGACAAGATCCGTCGCTTTCTCGCCGACCTCGAGGGGGCGCGCACTCGCGCCGAGCGCGGGACGACGGCCGAGATCCTCGCGTTCGTCCGGGACGAGCTCCATCTCGACGGCGCGATGGAGCTCCTCGAGGGGTCGCGTCGGAACCTCGACCGCTCCGCGCACACCGACGATCTCGACGCACTGACGGCGCTCGCCGAGCTGCACCCCGAACCGGATGGGTTCGAGGGCTGGATCCGCAGCGCGCTCGAGGCGCCGGGCTCGTCCGAGGGGGTGATGCTCTCGACGGTGCACGCCGTGAAGGGGCGGGAGTGGCCGCACGTCATTGTCCACGAGGTCTCGGCCTCGCTCCTCCCACACCGTCTCGCCGAGGACGTCGAGGAGGAGCGGCGGATCTTCCACGTCGGGCTCACCCGCGGCGTCTCCTCGGTGCGCGTCGCCGCCGGCGTCCCACCCTCACCGTTCATCGCCGAGCTGACGCGGGGATGGGACCCGACCCGAGCCGTCGAGCCCCGCGAGCGCCGTCCCCCGCGGCCGGAGCGCTCGCGCGCCGGCGCGCCGGCGGCGAGTGAGTCCGAGGTCGCCGCCGCGGTCGGCCTCGAGTTCGAGCGTGGCGGCCACCGGCACGTCGTCACCGCGGTCGACGAGTCGGGAGTCGAGGTAGCGCTCGGCGCGGCACGCACGCGGCTCTCCTTCGGAGAGGCGGTGATCGTCGCCGGCCGCAGGGTGCGCCTCGCTGCCCCGCCGCCAAGGGGTGACGCCGTCGACGCGCTCCGCCAGGCGCTCCGCGGCTGGCGCTCGGCGCGCGCCTCGGCGGACGGCAAGCCGCCCTACCTGTACCTGCACGACCGCACCCTCGAAGCCCTCGCCGCCGTGGCGCCGACGACGATGGCCGGGCTGGCGGCGATCCCGGGGATCGGACCCGGCAAGCTCGAGCTCTATGGGGAGGTGTGGCTGGCGCTCGTCAGCGCGGCGCGCGAGGGGGAGGCCGCGGGCGCGTGACCGGCTCTGACGGGCGGCCTCTCCGTCTCCAGCGGCTTCGTCAGCCGCCGATGTACACCCTGAGGTTCTTGTAGACCTCGATACCCGTCCCAGCCGCCGGGCTGAAGACTTCGTGGTTCGTGGCGTCGACCGCGACGCCCTTCTGGTTCGCTGTCGCGGAGGTGGGGATCGTGCCGACGAAGTGCGCCGTCGGGTCCTTGGCGGTCCCTCCGCCGGAGATGATCGCGATCTCCGGAGTGATGTAACCACCGGTCGTGTTGCCGTTGGAGGTCATCTTCGCGGAGGCCGAGAAGTACAGGTTCATCCCCGGGTCGTACCACTCCTCGTCGGTGCCGCTGATCTGCGGGAAGCGCGTCACGACCTTGCCGTTACGGGCGTTCACCAGCTCCGAGGCCTTCGTGTTCAGCCCGCAGGCGGCGAGGAGCTGCTGGGTGGTGGGGTTGAGCACGAGTCCGGTCGAAGCGCACTCCGGCTGGGTGTAGGTGTGCACCACCGTCTTGGTCTTCGGGCTGATCACGACGAGCCCGACGTTGTCGACTTGACGTAGAGCTCCTTCGTCGCGGCGTCATAGAGGGACTGCTCGATCCCCGTCGCGGTGGGGAACTTGATCTGAGCGACCACCGCGTCCTGGGAGGGCGTGGGGCTCGCCGAGATGAGCGTGACGTAGGGGGGCGCGTGGGCGTTGCTGGCGACGAGGACTGAAGCCGCTGAGGAGGGAAATTCACCAGTGGTTGCCGCCGCGGTGGGGACGCGCGGAGCGCCCCGCCGAGGTGGGCTTACGGCGCGCTCCCGCAGTCGGGCACGGAAATCAGGCCACACCTCTCGCGAGCAGCTCCACGATCTCGCCAGCGGGACGTTCCAATGCCGCTCGGTACCCCTCGCCCGCCCAGAGGCTCATCCGCTCTTGGTCTCCGGCGGCTGCGGCGGCCGCCCGCAGTGGACGGGTTGCGCTGTTGATCTCCGGGTAGGCGGCAGGCGCATCTCGGTGGGCGATCATGAACGCGTTCTCGAGCCCCCGAGCAGGCCTGCCGCTGAAGGCCCTCGTCACCGCTGTTGTCTCGAAGCGAGGGTCCGCGAGTGCCGCCTTGTGCAACGGGTGCGCCCCGCTCTCGGGACAGCGGAGGAAGGCGGTGCCGCACTGGACGGCGATTGCCCCGGCCAAGAGCGCGGCGCGGGCCGATTCCGCGCTGCTGATGCCGCCTGCCGCCAGGATCGGAAGATCCGTCACCTTCCGCACGGCGCGAACGAGCTGGGGCAGCCGGAGCGCCTCAGATGGCGGCTCGCCGACAGCGAAGGTCCCCCGATGCGCGCCGGCCTCCGGTCCCTGGACGCAAAGGGCATCGGCGCCGGCCGCCGTCGCGATCCGCGCCTCACCGGCGTTGGTCACCGTTACCCAGACCTGGCAGCCAGCGACTCCTAGCGCGCGAAGGGTCTCCGCGTCGGGACAACCGAACGTGAAGCTCACCACCGGCGGAGGATCGCTGAGGAGAACCTCGAGCTTGGCATTCCAATCGTCGTCGTCCCACGTCGCTTTGCCGAGCGGCACCTGGAGGGCTTCCGCCTCCCGCTCCAGGCTGCTCAGGTAGTTCGAGAGTGCCGCAGCGTCGTCCGTCGGCTCCCCTGGCACGAAGACGTTGACGCCAAATGCCTCGCTGGTTTCGGCGCGCACCGCAGCCATCTCGACGCGTATCGCGGCGGCCGTCTTGTATCCGCCGGCGAGGAACCCGAGTGCCCCCGCCTCCGAGGCGGCGAGCACGAGCGCCGGCGTGGACGGGCCGCCGCCCATGGGCGCGACGATCACAGGGCCGCGGAGAACGTCTTCGAGTCGCTCGCCGGTCATGAGTCAGCATCCTCGGGACGGTGGAGGGCTTCGCGTGCAGGGTAGACCGTGCGGCGCGCTGCCATGGATATGCCACGGGGTGCGGTGGCCGAGGAGACGGGGGCGACGATCACACGACTGACCAGCGAGAACCTTGGTTGGTCGGGAAGGCGGGACTCGAACCCGCGACCTCAGCTCCCGAACGCTCTTCAGTCTCTCCACGCCGCCAGCACCGATTCATGAAAATGCCCGCACGCTGGTAATTTGTTGCGCGGTAAGTGTCCGTTAGCGGCCAGGAAGCCCCCCTCCTCGTTTCGCGCACGTTCGCGCACGGATCGCGCACGGCAGATGTTTGTGCTCTCCGTCCGCCTTGCCTACTCCGCCTCCGCTGCTGCCGAAAGGCGGCGGACAACGCTCAGTCCATTCGACCGGCTCGTTCCGGCTACGGTTAGTGGCGGCGATGGAGTCCGCCACAACCGCTGGCCGGAGCCAGACATCCGGACCACGCTGATGACCCCTACCGACGAATTCGGAGGTAGGACGCGTGCGCATTTCAGGGCTGGACATGCGGGCGGCAGCGTTAGCGCAGATCGCCGTCGGTGGGATGTTCGGGGCAGCCGCTCGCGATGCGATCGAACAATCGCTGCCTACGCGGACCGGTACTTTTCCGCTCGCCACGTTCATGATCAACCTCTCTGGAGCCCTCCTGCTCGGCGCCTTGTTGGAGGGCCTGGTGCGGGCTGGCGACGACAGCGGCCGAAGGCGCGACCTCCGCTTGTTCGCCGGTACCGGATTTCTCGGTGCCTTCACGACCTACAGCACGTTCTCAATAGAAGCTGACCTCCTTGTCCACGGCGGACGCGTGTACGTCGCACTTTTCTACGCAGCGCTGACGATCATCGGTGGTCTTTCCGCAGTGGTCGCTGGCATCGCTCTCGGCGCGGGTCACCGTCGGTGGATGCTCTCGAGAATGCCCGTCGATCCTGATCTCGATGCCAACGCAGGTGGCAATCGATGAACTGGACGGACCTGCTGGTCGTTGGGATCGGAGGTGCGCTCGGCGCCGTCGCTCGCTTCGTGGTCGACGCAGTGGTGCGTCTCAACTTCCGGACCCAGATTCCGATCGGGACGGTCGCGATCAATGTCAGCGGATCGTTGCTGCTCGGTCTACTCACAGGGCTCGTGATGTACCACGGTGCACCTTCAATGCTCACCACCGTCGCTGGCACGGGTTTTTGCGGGGGGTACACCACCTTCTCGACCGCCAGCTTCGAGACCGTACGTCTGGTCCAGCAGGGTCTACCCCGCTCAGCGCTCACCAACAGCGCTGTCACCCTGGTCGGCGCACTTGGTGCTGGAGGCGTGGGCCTTGCCGTCGCACACCTATGAGGGCCTGCTCTTGACACCGGATAGCGCCCCGTCTTTGACGCCGATCGGCGCAGCCCCCTGGAATCCTCCACCTCGTCCCACGGAGCCGGCGCGCGGCAGAGCGTCGTACGATCGGAAATCGATGGACGAGACCGCTGACAACGGTACGGAGCAAACGCCCGTCGACAGCGCCAGCGTCGCACTCGGGAGTTCTCGCTCGCCGCGAGCTCTCGTCGATGGCGCCACGGGAGCAAGCGCACTCACCTCGATCGTTCTCGGCCATGATCGTCAGCCACAGAGTCAGGCGGCGCTTGCCGTCGCGATTGACCTCGCGTGTCGACTCAGCGCGCACCTTCACGTGGTCCATGCCATCGATCTCAGCGACGCACCAATCGACCCCGACGACGCAGACTGGGAAGCACAGACGAAAAGGGCACTGGCCACGGAACGCGACGAGATCGCTGCTTCGCTCCGCGGTCACGCGACGGGATGGAGCTATCGAGTTGGACACGGTGACCCCGCTCGACTGCTCGCCGATACCGCAGACGAATCCGAAGCCCTCATGATCATCATCGGGTCACGAGGAGAGGGACTGCGTGCATCGGTTGGACGTTTGGGTTCTGCACCTGTATCGCATCGACTCATCCAGCATGCGAAGCAACCGGTGCTGGTCGTCCGCGTTGGAGCGTCCGGTTCGTCGTTACCTGGCCAGCAAAAGTCCTAGCCGCGACTTGGATCGCTGGAGCCGACACGGTCTGCCCAGCTGCGTCACGGTACGAGTTTGGCCATCACCGGTGGCGATCCGGATGCTTTCGTCTTCGCGTCACCCGCTGGCGGACCACTCGAGTACACGAACTGGCGTCGTCGCGTCTGGCTCCCGGCCTGCGAGAGAGTCGATCTCTCCGGGATCGGTTTTCACGACCTCCGACGGGCGGCGGCGACCGCGCTCGTCACCGGAGGCGTCGACGTGAAGACGGCCCAGGACCGTCTCGGGCATTCCGATCCACGCCTCACATTCGAAGCAGCAGCCTCCACAAGTAGACCGCGGAAGCGGAGTCACTCCCGAGGTAGCGGTCGAGTTGAGTCCGCCAGAGTGGTGTACGAGCCTGCGGTGACCAACTCGCGCTGAGCACCTCGTTTCGCGCCGAGCATCCCCAGGAAGCGACGACCACCGCACCAACCTTCAAACCCTGCGAAGGAAACGAAGGAGATGCGATGACCGTGGCGAAGGTGACGGTGCCACTTAGCAAGGTGTTTCAGGGGTACACACCAGCTCAGGTCAGGGCAGCCAAGTCGATACACAAGCCCATCCCCAGCGACATCACGTCGCGGCCTTCGTATGTATGGGCAGCGCAGCTCGCCAATGGCGCCGATTGCTTCGCGTTTACTGGCGCGGGCGTTGGACAGGTGGGCCTTGACCTCCGATACCTGTGTACCAACGGGGGCCAAATCGACGGGCTCGCTCGGCCATCGGGGGCAATTTGGTACGTGACGTACTTCGCCCCGCTATCGCAAGACGGCGAGCAAGTCGCCGTAGCTAAGGCGTGGTTCTAGCCTCCATAAACGGCTCTTCGGATATGAGCGGGGTGCATGGCGATTGTGATGGCTCGGGTGGCCAGCGGATGGACTCCGAGTGGCGCGAAATGACCGTCGATCTGCGCTCGCGCCCCGCTCGGTATCGGGACTTCCTGAGCGGTCATCTCACGGGCGAGTGGCTGTGTCGCGCGTCCATTGCCGCACCGATCGCTACGCCGACGCCTGCCCCCAGGGCCATGTCCACCCCGATCGCCCAACCGCCGATCACAACGCCGATCGTGGCCCCGACACCTGCACCGATCGCTACGCCGATGCCTATGTACTGGTTTTCCTGTTCATGCGCTGTCTTGTCGGGGACCATTGCGACCTCTTACCTCGTCGTCTCTCCCAGTGTCCACGGCTCCGTGGCGGGTAGCTAGTGGCGAAAGTCCCCACTCCGCACTCGATCGAGTTGTTGCTGCTCGTGGCCCCGCCCTCTGACCGGGGAGAGCGCAGAAGTGCGGGGAGCGGCGGCACTTGGGTCGTTCGGCGGGGCGCGGTTCCTGCACCCCGCTCATATCCGAAGTGCCCCATAAACCACACGGAAACCACGGATGGGCTTGAGGACAGGACCCTCGGAGCTACCAGCGGGGCCACTACCACGGAGAACTGTGGTCGGGAAGGCGGGATTCGAACCCGCGACCTCAGCGTCCCGAACGCTGCCGAGGCGGACTCGGCTGAACTCATACGGACCAGAACGCCAGGTCAGCCGCTATGGGAGAACAACAGCGAACTGGCGCGGATCGCTTCGCACGCGGTCAAAACGCGGTCTCGGATGCGAGATGGGAGGAGAACGCGAACAGGCCGATACGAGCGCGATCTTCGTGCCTCGGAGGTCACTTCGAGTAGTGGTAGCGGCAGGCTGCGATGCGGATCTCGTCGCCGGCGATCTTGTAGACCAACCGGTGCTCGTCGGTGATCCTGCGGGACCAGTAGTCCTGGAAGCCGTGCTTCAGCGCCTCCGGCTTGCCAACGCCTTCGTTGCCGTTGCGAACGATCTCCTTC
>DATLTN010000065.1 GCA_035533595.1 Acidimicrobiales bacterium | reverse complement strand
TCGACACGCCCTCGCCCGCCCCTTTCGGCGCCCGCCCGTCGGGCGCAGGCGCCAGCTTCGCGCCGGGCGCGCCGTCGCCCGGCCGACCGCGGGCACGGCCGTGCCGCGTTGGTATCGTCGCCCGAGGTCGAAAGAGGAGCGCAGATGACGAACGCCGGAGAGAGCATGCAAGAGGTGGGGCCCGAGGAGGCCAATGAGCTGATCGCGGGTGGGGCCTTCCTCCTCGACGTCCGGGAGCCGAACGAGTGGGAGGGCGGCCACGCCGCCGAGGCCCACCACATCCCCCTCGGTGAGCTCGAAGGGCGCGTCGAGGAGGTCCCAAAGGGCGTGACCATCGTCTGTGTCTGCAGGGGCGGGGGCCGTTCGGCGCGCGCCGCGGCGGCGCTCGCGGGCGTCGGCCACCAGACGATCAACCTCGCCGGCGGGATGCGCGGCTGGCACGAGGCGGGCCTGCCGATGGTCACCGACGACGGCACGCCGGCCACGGTCGTTTGAAGCCGCCAGCGCGCGCGAATCCTCCCGGCCACCGTCCCGGCGCGCTGAGGTCATTTGCTAGCCTAAAGGTGTGACCTCCAAACTTCTCCACGAGTCCGTCGGCCGTACCGCCGCGCGCCTCGCCCGCCAGCTCGAGCTCGCGCTCGGCACGGTCGAGCTCTCGCTCGCGCAGTACCGGATGCTCCTACAGCTCGCCGAGGGCGCCGAGGCCTCCACCTCGCTCGCCCGCAAGCTCGCGGTCTCAGCCCCCTCGGTGACGGCGGTCGTCGACGGCCTCGTGCAGCGTGGCGTGGTCGTCCGCTCCCAGAGCGAGCAGGACCGCCGCCGGGTCTCCCTCGCGCTCACCGACCTCGGTCGCGAGCTCCTCGGCAGGGCAGAGGACGCAGTGCGGGCCCGCCTCGAGGAGATCGCCGGCTCGCTCGGCGACGAGGTGCGGGCCGAGGACGCGCTGCTCGCCCTCGCCCTGTGGGGCGATGCTCTCGAGGCCTACCGTGCCCACCGGCTCGCGCTGAGGACGACCCCCGCCGCCACGCAATCGTGAGGCCCCTGCGTGCCCTCTTCGGAGGGGGTGACGGGGAGTTCTACGAGCAGTTGGAGGCGCGCCCGTTCGTCCCGATGGTCGAGCGCTCGCCGTACCGGCCGCCGACCGCGACGATCGACCCGGACCAGAGCAAGGGGTGGATCGGCCGCGCCTGGCCGATCATGAAGACGCACAAGGGGATCTGGATCCTCTCCTTGTCGATGTCGTTCCTCGCGCTGCTCGCACAGGTGCAGATCCCGAAGTTCATCGCCCAGGCGGTGAACAGCTCGCTGCTCCACCAGAAGCCGGTGCAGCCGCTTGAGCACTTCGCGGCGATCATCCTCACGACGATCCTGCTCCGCGAGGTGACCAACTACGTCGGCCGCCGCTGCTTGCTCACGACGGCGTACGGCTTCGAGTACGACCTCCGGCACCTCGTCTACGACCACTACATGGGCCTCTCCTTCCCCTTCTACGACCGGGTCTCGGTCGGCCAGCTCATCTCGCGGGCCAACTCGGACGTGCGCGCCGTGCAGCAGTACCTCGTGGTCGCGCCGACGGTGCTCGTGCAGTGCGCGGTGATCCTCGTCGCCTTCGGCGAGATGTTCGCGATCAACGTGCCGCTCACGCTCGTCACCGCCTGCTCGCTGCCGATCACCTTCGTGGTCGGGGTGATGATGCGCAAGAAGATGTACCCGGTCTCCTGGCTCATCCAGGCCCGCCTCGCCGAGGTCGCGATGCTCGTCGAGGAGAACATCGAGGGCGTGCGCGTCGTGAAGTCCTTCGCCGCCGAGCAGGCCGAGCTCACCAAGCTCGCCCGCTCCGCTGACAAGCTGCAGTGGGCCTACATCAAGAACGCGAACATCCGCGGCACGTGGGCGCCGACGATCGAGAACCTGCCCCGCGCCGGCCTGGCCGTGATCCTCCTCTACGGCGGGGTGCTCGCGCTGCACCACCACCTGAGCATCGGCAACCTCTTCGCCTTCCAGGCCTACATGCTCATCTTCCAGCCACCGTTCCGTCAGCTCGGGATGGTGATCATGAACGGCCAGCGGGCGAGCGCGTCGGCCAAGCGGATCTACGAGGTCCTCGACCAGGAGACCGAGATCGTCTCCCTCCCCGGCGCCCACGACCTCGTCACCTGCCGGGGTGACGTGCAGTTCGAGCACGTCGACTTCGCCTACTCCGACGGCACCGAGGTGCTGCACGACTTCGACCTGCACCTCGCCCCGGGCGAGACGGTGGCCGTCGTCGGCCGCACCGGCTCGGGAAAGACCACGGTCGGCCGGCTGATCAACCGCTCCTACGACGTGAGCGGCGGCCACGTGAAGATCGACGGCCTCGACGTGCGCGACTACACCCTCGAGAGCGTGCGCGCCCACGTCGGCTTCGTCTTCGACGAGCCCTTCCTCTTCTCGGTCTCGATCCGCGACAACATCGCCTACGGCAAGCCCGACGCGACGATCGAGGAGGTCATCGCGGCGGCCAAGGCGGCCGACGCCGACGAGTTCATCGTGCGCCTCCCCGAGGGCTACGAGACCGTCGTCGGCGAGCGCGGCTACACGCTCTCGGGCGGGCAGCGCCAGCGGATGGCGATCGCCCGGACGCTGCTGATCAACCCGCCGATCCTCGTCCTCGACGACGCGACGAGCGCGATCGACGTCCAGGTGGAGCAGAAGATCCACCACTCGCTGAAGGAGCTGATGGTCGACCGCACGACGCTGATCATCGCCCACCGCCTGGCGACGATCAGCCTCGCCGACCGGGTGGTGCTGATCGAGAACGGCCACGTCATCGCACAGGGCCGCCACCAGGACCTGCTCGCCAACGAGCCCCGCTACGCGGAGGTGCTGGCGCGCGTCGCGGTCGAGGAGGCCGACCTCGACTCGATGGCCGATGGCGAGCGCGACGCGGGTGCCGAGGGGAGCGTGCGCTGATGGGCATGGGCTTCGGTGGCGGCGCGATGTGGAACATGGGGGGCGTCGCCGGCGGCAACCACAACAACTGGGGCGGCTCGGGGCAGGCGACCGCCGGTGGAGCGCCCTTCGCCGGCATCCCCGACGAGCTCGTCGAGGAGGTCACCGAGCTCGTCGAGACCGAGCCGGACCACGGTGAGCCCGACGCGGTCTTCACGGCGCGCTCGACGGACCGGCGGATCCTCACCCTCAGCCGGCTGATCGTCGACCGCTGGAAGCTCGCCACCGCCGCGCTCATCTTCCTCACGATCGAGACGATCGGCTTCCAGACCGGCCCCTACCTCACCAAGATCGGCATCGACAGCGGCGTGCACGCCGGGCACCTCCACATCGTCGTCGAGTGCGGTGTCGCCTACCTCGCGTCGGTGCTCATCACCGTGCTCGTCGAGCGCGCACGGGTGCGCGCCACCGGACGCCTCGCCGCGCAGGTGATGAACGACCTGCGCGTGAAGGTCTTCGCCCACATCCAGCGCCTCTCCCTCGACTACTTCACCGAGGAGAAGGCGGGGGTGATCATGACCCGGATGACGAGCGACATCGAGGTCCTGCAGCAGCTCCTGCAGGACGGCCTCGCGCAGTTCGCGATCCAGGGCCTCACGATGGTCGTCGTCACGGTCATCCTCTTCGCCTTCAACTGGCTGCTCGCGCTGATCACCGTGGCCGTCGTGATGCCCGTCCTCGTCTTCGCCTCGCTGTGGTTCCGCTCGGCCTCCGAGCGCGGCTACCTGCGGGTCCGGGACACCCTCGCCGGGGTGATCTCCGACATCGCGGAGAGCCTCTCGGGCGTGCGCATCGTCGCCTCGTACAACCGCCAGCCGAACAACGTCGTCCACCACCGCAACGTGCTCGGCGCCTACCGCGAGGCGAACAACAAGACGGCGCGCATCACCGCCGCGTACTCGACGGCGAGCGACTTCATCGGCCTCGGCGGCCAGCTCGTGCTGCTGCTCGTCGGCGGCGAGATGGTCGTCCACCACACGCTCACGATCGGCGAGCTCACCGCCTTCATCCTCTACCTCGGCTCGTTCTTCCAGCCGATCCAGCAGCTCGTGCAGCTCTACAACACCTACCAGCAGGGCCAGGCGGCGGTCTCCAAGCTGCGCACCCTGCTGTCGACCGAGCCGACGGTCCTCGAGGCCGAGGACGCCATCGAGCTGCCGGCGATCGAGGGCGAGATCACCCTCGAGGACGTCGAGTTCGGCTACGACCCCTCGGTCCCGGTCCTCGCCGACGTGAACCTGAAGATCCGCGCCGGGGAGTGCGTCTCCTTCGTCGGCGCCACCGGAGCTGGCAAGTCGACGATCGCGAAGCTCGTCACGCGCTTCTACGACCCGACCAAGGGGCGGGTGCTGATCGACGGCCACCCCCTCACCTCGGTGACCCTCACCTCGCTGCGCCGCCAGCTCGGTGTCGTCCCCCAGGAGCCGTTCCTGTTCACCGGGACGATCCGCGACAACATCGCCTTCACCCGCCCCGCCGCGAGCGAGGCGGAGGTGCTCGAGGCAATCGACGCCGTCGGCCTCAGCGAGCTCATGGAGCGACTGCCCTACGGCGTCGACACCGCGGTGCACGAGCGCGGCCAGTCCCTCGCCTCGGGCGAGCGCCAGCTCATCGCCCTCGCGCGCGCCTTCCTCGCCGGGCCGCGGGTCCTCGTCCTCGACGAGGCGACCTCGAACCTCGACTTGAAGTCCGAGTCCAAGGTCGAGGCGGCCCTCGACCGCGTCCTCGAGGGGCGCACCGCGATCCTCATCGCCCACCGCCTCACGACGGCGATGCGCGCCGACCGGATCGTGGTCGTCGACAACGGCCGCATCATCGAGGTCGGCTCGCACGACGAGCTCGTCGCGAAGGGCGGCCGCTACGCCGAGATGTACGAGACCTGGTCCCGCCAGCACGAGGACGAGGAAGAGCTCGAGGAGCAGGTCGGCACGCACGGTTGAGCGGTAGGGTCCCCGTCGATGGCCACCCGCCGGAAGCGCCTCGATGGCTGAAGGCCCCGACTCCCTCGACCCCGAGCTGCTCGAGCGCCTGAGCGAGGCCGGCCTCGCGGCCGCCACGGCGGGGGGCGCCTCCTACGCGGAGGTGCGCGTCGAGTCGATCCGCAGCCAGTACCTCTCGCTTCGCGACGCGGCGCTCGAGCGCTCGGGCGACGACCGGGAGCTCGGGGTGAGCGTGCGGGTCCTCTCCGGGGGCTCGCTCGGTTTCGCGGCGAGCGCCGAGCTCGAGGCGGGGACGGTCGCCGCGCTCGCCGGCGAGGCCCTCGCGGCGGCGCGGCTGACCGCCGCGGCGCGCCCGCACCCCGTCGAGCTCGCCCCCGAGGCCGGCCACGGCAGGTGCGAGTGGAGCTCGCAGTACCGCATCGAGCCTGCGAGCGTCCCCCTCGCCGAGAAGGTCGAGCGCTTCACCGACTGGTCGCGAACCCTGCTCGCCGCGCCGGGCATCGACCACGCCACCGCTCACCTCCTCGAGGTCACCGAGGACAAGTACTTCGCGAGCACGCTCGGCACCACGACGACCCAACGGCGCGTGCGGGTGCAACCGAGCCTCGAGGCCCTCGCGCTCGCCGAGGACGGCTCGGGCTTCGAGACGATGCGCACCCTCGCCGCGCCCGCGGGGCGGGGTTACGAGTACGTCCTCGGGGAGGGCGCCGACCTCGACGCCGAGGTGGCGGCGCTCCCCGAGCTGCTCGCCGAGAAGCTCGCCGCGCCCTCCGTCGAGGCGGGGACCTACGACCTCGTCATCGACCCCACCAACCTCTGGCTCACGATCCACGAGTCGGTCGGCCACGCCACCGAGCTCGACCGGGCGCTCGGCTACGAGGCCGCCTACGCCGGGACCTCCTTCGTCACCTTCGACCGCCTCGGCGAGCTCACCTACGGCTCGCCGCTCATGAACGTGACCGGCGACCGCACCGCTGCGCACGGCCTCGCCACCGTCGGCTTCGACGACGACGGCGTCGAAGCGCAGTCCTTCGACATCGTGAGCGAGGGGCGCTTCGTCGGCTACCAGCTCGACCGCGAGTTCGCCGCCAAGGGCGGCTTCGCGCGCTCCAACGGCTGCAGCTACGCCTCGTCACCGCTCATGGTCCCGATGCAGCGGATGGCCAACGTCTCGCTCGCCCCCGCCGCCGGCGAGGGCCCCGACCTCGGCGGGCTGCTGTCGGGGGTCGAGCGGGGGATCTACATCGTCGGCGACAAGAGCTGGTCGATCGACATGCAGCGCTACAACTTCCAGTTCACCGGGCAGCGCTTCTACCGCATCGAGGGCGGCCGCCTCGCCGGCCAGCTGCGCGACGTCGCCTACCAGGCGACGACGACCGAGTTCTGGGGCTCCCTCGCGGCGCTCGGCGGCCGCTCCACCTACCGCCTCGGCGGCGCGATGAACTGCGGGAAGGGCCAGCCCGGCCAGTCGGCGCCGGTCAGCCACGGCTGCCCGGCGGCGCTGTTCAGCGGCGTGCGGGTGCTGAACACGAGAGACGAGGCGGGGCGTTGAGCGCCTCCGGCCACGCGCTCGCGCCGGCGGCCGAGGTCGCCGAGGCGGCGCTACGGGCGGCGACGGGGGAGTGCGTCGTGATCGTCGAGGAGCGCTTCGACGCGAACGTCCGCTTCGCGCGCAACTCGACGACCACCAACGGCGTGACGCGGGACCGCAGCGTGGTCGTGGTGGCCTTCTCCCCCGGCGACGGGGGGACCTCGGTCGGCGTCGCGAGCCGCAGCGGCGGGGGAGCCGTCGCCGAGCTCGTCGCCGCCGCGGAGGCCGCCGCGGCGAGCGCGCCGGCGGCCGAGGACGCCGCGCCGCTCGTCGACGGGGGCGCCGACGCCTCCTTCGACGAGGGCCCCGCCGACACCTCGCTCGCGGTCTTCGGGAGCCTCCTCGGCGACCTCGGCGAGGTCTTCGCCTCGGCCGAGGCGGCCGGCCACCTCCTCGCCGGCTTCGCGCAGCACGATGTGACGACCACCTACCTCGCGAGCTCGGCGGGGACGCGGCGCCGCCACGTGCAGCCGACCGGCTCGCTCGAGCTCGTCGCCCGCTCGGGCGACGGGACGCGCTCCTCCTGGGCGGCGCGCGGCACCCCGGACTTCTCGGGCCTCTCGGTGCACGACCTCGACGCCACGCTCGCCCGCCGCCTCGCCTGGGCCGAGCGCAAGGTCGAGCTGCCCGCCGGCCGCTACGAGGTGCTGCTGCCGCCCGACGCCGTCGCCGACCTGATGGCCGACCTCGCGTGGGCGATGTCGGGGCGCGAGGCCGAGGACGGGGGAACCGTCTTCAGCCGCGGCAAGGGGCGCACGGCGATCGGCGAACGGCTGAGCGAGATCCCCTTCCGCCTCTCCTCGGACCCCTCCTACCCCGGCCTCGAGTGCGCGCCCTTCCTCGTCGCGGGTGGCTCCTCGAGCGACGTCTCGGTCTTCGACAACGGCGCCGCGCTCGCCGCCGTCGCCTGGGTCGAGGACGGGCGCCTCGCCCGCCTCGGCTACCACCGCGCCGGCGCGGCGCGTTCGGGCCAGCGGTTCACGCCGCCGGTCGACAACCTCATCCTCGAGGTCCCGGGCGCGACCGCCGACCTCGAGGAGCTCGTCGCAGGGACCGAGCGCGCGCTGCTGCTCACCTGCCTGTGGTATATCCGCGAGGTCGACCCGGCGACGCTGCTCCTCACCGGGCTCACCCGCGACGGCGTCTACCTCGTCGAGGGGGGCGAGGTGCGCGGCGCGGTGAACAACTTCCGCTTCAACGAGAGCCCCGTCGACCTGCTCTCGCACACCGTCGAGGCGGGGCGGACCGTGCGTGCGCTGTCACGTGAGTGGGGTGAGTACCTGAACCGCACCGCGATGCCGCCGCTTCGCGTCGCGGACTTCAACATGAGCTCGGTGAGCCCGGCGAGCTGAGCCGCCGCCGGCCGCCTCAGGTGAGGGCGCGCTGCGAATAGCCGGTGACCTGCTTGTAGCCTTCGGAGAGCGAGGCGAGTTCCTCGGCCCCGATGACGTCCTCCAGGCGCTCGAAGGGGCGGTCGCCGGTGCGCAGGCAGACCTCGCGGAGGATCGCGTCCGGCGGGTCGGCGCGGTTCTTGTAGACGATCGCCGCCGTGGCCGGCCGCCGCCGCGCCTCGTAGGCGTGCAGCGCCGCCTCGCGGTCGGGGGTCGCCGCCAGCTCGTCGGCGAGGGCACGGCAGTCGAGGATCGCCTGCGCCGCGCCGTTCGAGCCACGCGGCGCCATCGGGTGGGCGGCGTCGCCGAGGAGGGTCAGCCGCCCGAAGGTCCAGCGGTCGACGGGCTCCTGGTCGACCATCGGGTACTCGAGGATGCGCTCCGCGCGCTCGAACAGCGCCGGCACGTCGAGGAAGTCGAAGTGCCAGTCGGTGAAGGTGCCGATGAAGTCCTCGAGCTTGCCGGCGCGGCCCCAGTCGCGCTCCAGGTGGTGGGGGGTCTCGCGCGCCGCGATCCAGTTCATCAGCTGCTCGCCGTGCTCGTCGGCGGGGCGGCACGGGTAGACGGTGAGCTTCCCGCTCGTGTACCAGCCGACGCGCAGCATGCTCGCCCCAGAGAGGAACGGTGGGAAGCGCGTCACCCCGCGCCACATGTTCAGCCCCTGGTAGAGGGGCTCGCCCTCGTCGGGGTAGAGCTGGCGGCGGAGCGCCGAGTGGACGCCGTCGCAGCCGATGAGGACGTTCGCCGTCACCCGCCGCTCCTCGTCGCCGACGAGCAGGCGGGCGGCCGCCGAGCCCTCGTCGGAGGAGGCCTCGAGGAAGCGCGCGCCGAAGGTGATCGCCCCCTCGCCGAGTCGCGCGCGGGCGGCCTCGAGGAGGACCTCGTAGAGATCGGCGCGGTGGATCGAGAGCTGCGGCCAGGCGTAGCCGGCGTTGCGGCCGGCGGGCTCGGCGAAGACGAACTGGCCGAAGCGGTTGTAGAAGACCGAGTCCTCGGTCTCGAGGCAACGCCGGCGGAGCTCGTCGAGGAGGCCGAGCTCGCTGAGCTCCCTCGCCGCGTGCGGGAGGATCGTGATCCCCACACCGACCTGGGTGACCTTCTCGACGGCCTCGAAGACCCGGCAGCTGATGCCCCGCTCGTGGAGGAGGAGGGCGAGCGTCAGCCCCCCGATCCCCCCGCCGACGATGACGACGTCCTCGCGCTCGGCCACCGGCCCCCCTCTCCGCTGTTTCGATGATGGCACAGCCGCGTCGGCGGCCCTTTTCCCGTGGGCCACACTGGGCCGGTGAACCCGAACGGACTCTCCCGACCGACCGACGCGCCCGCACCTGCCTTCATTGCGGAGGCGAGCGCCCGCCCCCGGCGACGGACCCTCGCCCGCCGCACCCGCATCGTCGCCACGATCGGCCCCGCCTGCGACGACGCAGCGGTGCTCGGCGCGATGGCCGAGGCGGGGATGGACGTTGCCCGCGTCCCCCTCGCGCACGGGACGCTCGACGACGCGATCGCCCGCGTCCGGAGGATCCGCGCCGCGCTGCCGGGCATCGGGATCCTCGCCGACCTGCCGGGCCCCAAGGTGCGCTCGACGCCCTTCGGCGCCGGCGGGGTGATCCTCGTCGCCGGCCTCGAGCTCGACCTCGCGCCCGCCGCGCTCGCGCCGGCGAGCGACGCCCGCCGGGTCGGCGTGGCGCTCGACGGCGCGACCGAGGCGCTCGAGACGGGCGACCTCATCGCCTTCGGCGACGGCGGGGTCGCCGTCGAGGTGATCGGACGCGACGGCGCAGTCGCCCACGCGGTGGTGCGCAGCGGTGGACACCTCGAGGGGCGCCCCGGGGTCTCCCTCCCCGACGCGCGCCTCACCCTCACCACCCCGACCGCGGAGGACCTCACCGCCGCGCTGCGCCTCACCGAGGAGGGGGTCGAGTTCATCGCCGTCTCCTTCGTGCGCACCGCCGCAGACCTGGAGGCGACGCGCGCCGTGGTCGGCGAGGGCGGGCCGATGCTCGTCTCGAAGATCGAGACCCGCGACGGCGTCGACCACCTCGAGGCGATCCTCGGCGCCTCCGACGCCGTGATGGTCGCCCGCGGCGACCTCGGCGTGCGCCTCCCGCTCGAGGAGATCCCCCACCTGCAGAAGAAGATCATCCGCGACGGGGTCCGCTTCGGCCTGCCGGTGATCACCGCCACCCAGATGCTCGAGTCGATGATCACCTCCGCCGTCCCGACGCGCGCCGAGGTCACCGACGTCGCGAACGCCGTTCTCGACGGCACGAGCGCGGTGATGCTCTCGGCGGAGACGGCGATCGGCGCGCGCCCCGCCCTCGTCGTCGAGACGATGGACCGCATCGTGCGGCGCACCGAGGCGGACTTCGACTTCGACCGTTGGGGGGCCGGCCTCGGCCTCCAGGAGCTCCCCGGTGACGCCTCCTCGCCGGCGCGGGTCACCGCCGCGATCACCGGCGCCGGTTGGCGGGCGGCGATCGAAGAGGACGCGGCGGCGATCATCGCCTGCACCCGCAACGGGGCGACGGCGCGGTCGATCTCCCGCTTCCGCCCGAAGATGTCGGTGCTCGCCGCGACCCCGCTCGTCGCGACGGCCCGCCAGCTCCAGCTCTCCTGGGGGGTCGAGACCCTCGTCGTGCGGGAGTCGACGAGCACCGACGACATCGTCTGGTACGCGGTCGAGGCAGCGGTGAAGGCGGGCCACGCGAGCCCCGGCGACGTCGTCGTCGTCCTCGCTGGATCGCCGACCGAGTCCTCCCCGGTCACCGACACGCTGCGCCTGGTGCGCGTCCGCTGAACGACCGCCGGGGCCCGGCGGTAGGTTGAGCCCACGAGTGTCCTGGTAGAGGAGGAGCGATGGCGATCACGACTGGTGAGCAGATCCCCGATGTCCCGCTGCGGACGATGGGCCCGGACGGCCCACAGCCACTGAGCAGCCGCGAGGCCCTCGGCACAGGCAAGGTCGTGCTCTTCGCGGTGCCCGGCGCCTTCACCCCGACCTGCTCGGACTACCACCTCCCCGGGTTCGTGCTGCGCGCCGAGGAGCTGCGCGCCGCGGGCGTCGACAAGGTCGCCTGCATCTCGGTGAACGACGCCTACGTGATGAACGCCTGGGGCGAGTCCCGCCAGGTGGGGGAGACGGTGCAGATGCTCGCCGACGGCAACGGCGACTTCGCGAAGGCGATGGGCCTCGAGCGCGACGCCTCGGGCAACGGCCTCGGACTGCGTTCGCAGCGCTACGCGGCGATCATCGACGACGGCGTGATCAGCCACCTCGCGGTCGAGGAGAAGGGGCTCGACGTGAGCTCCGCCGACTCGATCCTGAAGGCCCTCGGCTAGCCAGCAGGCCCTGCCCGAGGGGGCCGCCCGGCCTGCCGGTGGGGAACGTTGACAGAGTTGTGAGTGGTCACTAACTTATCGTCATGGCCCTCACCCCGACCCGCAGCGGCATGCGGATGTCCGCCGACGAGCGGCGCCAGTCGGTGCTCGCCGCCGCCGTCAGCGAGTTCGCCGTCGGCGGCTACCGGGGGACCTCGACCGAGGACATCGCGCGCCGGGCGGGGATCTCCCAGCCCTACCTGTTCCGGCTCTTCGGGACCAAGCGCGAGCTCTTCCTCGCCGCGGCCCGGTCCTGCTTCGCTCGGGTGTGGGCGACCTTCGAGCGGGCGAGCGAGGGGCTCGAGGGCGAGGAGGCGCTGCTCGCGATGGGCCTCGCCTACGGCGGGCTGCTCGCCGACGCCGAGCTGCTCCGCCTGCAGCTGCACACCTTCGCGGCGAGCGCGGACGAGGAGATCCGCGCCGCGGTCGCCGCTGACTTCGCGGCGCTCGGCCGCTTCGTCCAGTCCCGCACGGGGGTCGACGCGCAAGCGCTGCGCAGCTTCTTTGCCACCGGGATGCTCTACAACGTGATCGCGGCCCTCGACCTCGCCACCCAGGACCCGCTGTGGGCGGACGTCCTCTGCCCACTCGGCGAGGCCGCCCCCGCCGCCGGCGGGGACGCCCGCGCCTGAGCAGCGCATCCGTGAGGGCGTTCGGCGCGGCGTGAAATCTAGTGACTACTAACTAATAAGCAGGGAAAGGAGCAGGCGATGGCAGAGACGATGACCCTCGGGGCGCCAGCGCGCGCCGCCGGAGCGCATGGCCACCCGGTCCGGGCGACGGTGGTCACCGGCGCGGCGCAGTTCATGGCGGCGCTCGACAACCTCGTGGTGACGATGGCGCTTCCCGTCATCCGCCGCCACCTGCACACCGGCTTCGCCGGCCTCGAGTGGACGGTGAACGCCTACACCCTGTCGTTCGCGGTCCTCCTCCTCGGCGGCGCCGCCCTCGGCGACCGCTTCGGGCGGCGCCGGATGTTCATCGCCGGCCTGGCGCTGTTCACCGGGGCCTCGGCTGTTTCGGCGCTGGCGCCGAACATCTCCGTGCTGATCGCGGCGCGCGCCCTGCAGGGCGCCGGTGGCGCGCTCATCGTGCCGCTCTCGCTCACCCTCCTCAGCGCCTCGGTGCCCGCAGCGCGCAGGAACCTGGCGCTCGGCATCTGGGGCGCGCTCTCCGGCCTCGCGGTGGCGATCGGCCCGCTCGTCGGCGGCGCGGTCGTCGAGGGGCTCTCGTGGCAGTTCATCTTCTGGCTGAACGTCCCGATCGGTCTCGCCCTCATCCCGGCCGCGCGCTTCGGCCTCGGGGAGTCCCACGGCGCCCCCCGCCGCCTCGACCTGCGCGGCATCGCGCTCGCGAGCGCCGGACTGTTCGGCATCGTCCTCGGCCTCGTGCGCGGCGGCACGGTCGGCTGGGGGAGCAGCGAGGTGCTCGCCTCCTTCGTCGGCGGCGTCGTGCTGCTCGGCACCTTCGTGGCGCTCGAGCGGCGGTTGGCCGAGCCGATGCTGCAGCTCGAGCTGTTCAGCAAGCGCAGCTTCTCGGTGATCAACGTGGTCGCGATGCTCATGAGCTTCGGGATGTTCGGTGCGATCTTCCTCCTCGCCCAGTACCTGCAGACGGTCCAGCACTACAGCCCGCTCGACGCCGGCATCCGCACCCTCCCCTGGACGGGGATGCCGGTGATCGTCGCCCCGATCGCTGGCCTGCTCGTCGAGCGGGTGGGTGCGCGGGTGCTCGTCGGCATGGGGCTCGCGCTGCAGGCCGTCGGCCTCGCCTGGTTCGCGGCGATCCTCCAGCCCGGCACCCCCTACGGCGAGGTGGTCCCCGCCTTCGTCGTCTCGGGGATCGGCATGGCGCTGTTCTTCGTCCCCGTCGCCTCGCTCGTCCTCGGTTCGGTCCGCCCCGACCAGGAGGGCATCGCCTCGGGCACGAACAACGCGCTGCGCGAGCTCGGCGGCGTCTTCGGGGTCTCGGTCCTCGGGGCGATCTTCACCGCCACCGGCTCGTACGCGAGCGGTACGGCCTTCGTCGCCGGCCTCATCCCGGCGGTCGCTGTCGGGAGCGGCGTCGTCTTCGTCGGTGCCCTGCTCACGCTCCTCCTGCCGGGCCAGCGGCGCGCCGGCACGGCCGCGCGCGCCGCGGAGCGGCCGGCGGTCGGGGTGATGGCGGTGGCGAGGTAGTTTTCTCACCATGACGAGCGATTCGACGACCGGTGAGGGCACGCGCACGACGGCGACGGTGCGGGTGAAGCGGGGACTCGCGGAGATGCTCCGCGGCGGCGTGATCATGGACGTGGTCACCGCCGAGCAGGCCAAGATCGCGGAGAACGCCGGCGCCGTCGCGGTGATGGCCCTCGAGCGGGTCCCCGCCGACATCCGCCGCGACGGCGGCGTCGCGCGCATGAGCGACCCCGCCCTGATCACCGCCATCGAGGAGGCCGTGACCATCCCCGTGATGGCCAAGGCGCGCATCGGCCACTTCGCCGAGGCGCAGATCCTGCAGGCGCTGCGCGTCGACTACGTCGATGAGAGCGAGGTCCTCACCCCCGCCGACGAGGCGCACCACATCGACAAGTGGGCCTTCCAGGTCCCCTTCGTCTGCGGTGCCACCAACCTCGGAGAGGCGCTGCGGCGGATCTCGGAGGGGGCGGCGATGATCCGCTCCAAGGGCGAGGCCGGGACCGGCAACGTCGTCGAGGCCGTCCGCCACCTCCGTCAGATCCTCGGCGACATCAAGAAGATCGCGACCGCCGACTCCGCCGAGCGCTACGGCTGGGCCAAGGAGCTGCAGGCGCCGATCGACCTCATCGAGGAGGTCGCCGCCACCGGCAAGCTCCCCGTGCCGCTGTTCTGCGCGGGCGGCCTCGCCACCCCCGCCGACGCCGCCCTCGTGATGCAGCTCGGGGCCGAGGCGGTCTTCGTCGGCTCGGGGATCTTCAAGAGCGCCGAGCCCGAGCGCCGGGCGCGGGCGATCGTCGAGGCGACGGCGCACTACGCGGACCCCGAGATCCTCGCCAAGGTGTCGACGGGCCTCGGGGAGCCGATGGCGGGCGCGGAGATCGCCGGCCTGCCGCTGCGCCTGCAAGACCGGGGCTGGTGAGCGGCGGCGCCCCGCGCGCCCTCCCGGTCAACCTCCCACCCGTCGGGGTGCTCGCCCTGCAGGGCGACGTGCGCGAGCACCGCGCCCTCCTCGAGGGTCTCGGCGCGGAGGTGGTGGAGGTGCGCACCCCCGCCGAGCTGGAGCGCGTCGGCGGCCTCGTCCTCCCCGGCGGCGAGTCGACGACCCTCGGGATGCTCCTCGACTCCTCGGGGCTGCGCGAGCCGCTCGCGGCGCGCCTCGCGGCGGGGATGGCGGCCTTCGGGACCTGCGCCGGGATGATCCTCCTCTCGCGCGCGGTGCTCGACGGGCGGGCGGACCAGGTGCCGCTCGGCGCGATCGACATCACCGTGCGGCGCAACGCCTTCGGCCGCCAGGTGGAGTCCTTCGAGTCCGACCTCTCGGTCTCGGGGATGGCGGGCACGCTGCACGCCGTCTTCATCCGCGCCCCCTTCGTCGAGGCCGTCGGCGGCGGCGTCGAGGTGCTGGCGCGCGTCGAGGGGCCCGTGGGCGGCCTCCGCCCGGTGGTCTGCGCGCAGCGCAACGTCCTCGTCGCCGCCTTCCACCCCGAGCTCTCCGGCGAGGTGCGCCTGCACCGGCGCTTCCTCGACATCGTCGCCGCGTCCCGACCGTAAGCTCGCGCGCCGGAGAGCGGTGAGAGAGGTGGCGTGATGCAGGTCAAAGAGCTCGGGCACATCGTCTTGTACGTGAAGAACCTCGAGCGCTCGGTCCACTTCTACCGAGACGTCCTCGGCTTCGCCCCGATCGTGAACGAGGGCGCCGGCTGGCGGGCGCAGGCCTTCACGAGCGGCCGCACCCACCACGAGCTGCTGCTCATCGAGGTCGGCGAGGACGCCCCCCACCCCGGCAGCGGACGCCGCGCCGGCCTGTACCACTTCGGGCTGAAGGTCGGCGACAGCGACGACGAGCTGCGCGCCGCGCTCGACCAGCTGGTCGCCGAGGGGGTGCACGTCGTCGGCTCCTCGGACCACACGGTGACCCACAGCCTCTACATCTTCGACCCCGACGGCAACGAGCTCGAGCTCTACATCGACGTCCCCGGCGTCGACTGGAGCAACCCCGCGGCGGTGCTCGCGCCGGTGAAGGCCCTCCAGCTCTAGGCGGCACCCCGGGCGGCACTGTCGGCGGTGCCGGCGGCGGTGCTAAAAACGTCGCGATCTCTCCCTACGGCGTCGTGGCCGCGTCATCCGGCGCGTCCCGGGAAAGGGGCGTCATGCCCGAGCGTCCGGAGGCCGCGAGCGGCCCGGGGCTGCGCGTCGCGGTCCTCATCAAGCAGGTCCCCCTGGTCGACGGCAACAACGAGCCGATGAAGCTCGGCCACGACGGCCGCCTCGAGCGCGGCGGCATCGAGCTCGAGATCAACCCCTTCTGCCGGCGGGCGATCACCAAGGGCATCGAGTTCGCCGCGGGGGCGGGAGGGCGCTCGCTCGTGGTCACGCTGGGGCCCCCCTCGGCCGAGGACGCGCTGCGCGAGGCGGTGGCCGCGGGCGCGAGCGACGCGGTGCTCATCACCGACCCCGCCTTCGCCGGCTCGGACACCCTCGCCACCTCGCGGGCGCTCGCCGCGGTGCTCACCGCCGAGGGGCCCTTCGACCTCGTCCTCGCCGGCCTCTACTCCGTCGATGCCGACACCGGCCAGGTCGCCCCCGAGCTCGCCGAGCTGCTCGGCCTGCCCTTCGTCTCGGGGGCGCGCGAGATCGAGCTGCGCGGCGAGCGGCTGGTCCTCGACTGCGAGCGCGACGACGGCCTGCTGCGCGCCGAGGTGAGCCTCCCCGCAGTCGTCTCGGTCGCCGAGCGCCTCACCTACCCCGCGAAGCGCGACCCCGCAGAACGCGCCGCGGTCGACGCAGCGAAGGTCGCGGTCCGCAGCGCGGGCGACCTCGGCCCCGGCCCCTGGGGGCAGGCGGGCAGCCCGACCGAGGTCGGCGAGGTGCGCTTCCTCGAGAGCCCCCGCCTCGGCCGGCGCCTCGAGGGGAGCCTCGCCGAGCAGGTGGAGGAGCTGGTCGGCGCGCTGCTCGAGCGCGGCGTCCTTACCGAGGGTGACCACCACCTCAGCCGGACGCCGGTCCCGGAGCCCTCGGGCGGTGCGCCCGCGGTCCTCGTCGCCCTCGAGCCCGGCCGCCACCGAGGGGCGCGCGAGCTCCTCGGAGGGGCCGCCCTCGTGGCGCGCGCCCTTGGCGGACGGGTCGTCGCCGCCGGGGCGATCGACTTCGACGCCCGCGAGCTCGGTGCCGACGGCGCCGACGAGGTGATCTGCTACCGCAGCGCGGACGGCCGACCGCTCGCCCCCGAGGACGTGGCGCACGCGCTCTGCGCCTACGCAGAGGCGGAGCAGGTGCCGGTCGTCCTCGGCCCCTCGACCTCGTGGGGTCGCGAGGTCTGCTCGCGCCTCGCGGCGCGTCTCGGCGCCGGCCTCACCGGCGACGCGAGCGCGCTCGAGATCCGCGGCGGCCGCCTCGTCGCCTGGAAGCCGGCCTTCGGGGGCCAGCTCGAGGCGGCGATCACCGCGTCGACGCGCACGCAGTGCGCGACGGTCCGCCCGGGGGCGCTGCCCCTCCTCGTGCCGCGCGCCGCCGCGGCGGTGGTGCGCGAGGAGCTCCTCACCCCTGCCGGGCGGGTCAGCTACCGCGACCACCGTCGGGACGGGGAGTCCGAGCTTCTCCCCGCCGCCGAGGTGCTGATCAGCATCGGGGCGGGGATGGACCCCGAGCGCTACGGGGAGGTCGAGGAGCTCCGGCGCGCCCTCGGCGCCGAGCTCGTCGCGACCCGCAAGGTGACCGACAAGGGCTGGCTGCCGCGGACGCGCCAGGTCGGCCTCACCGGCATCCACCTCCACCCGCGGCTCGTCCTCGGCCTCGCCGTCGCCGGCAAGGTCAACCACGTCGTCGGCCTCCGTCAGGCGGGGACGATCGTCCTCGTCAACACCGATCCCGAGCTGCCGGGCTTCGAGGCCGCCGACTACGGGGTGGTCGGCGACTGGGCGGAGTTCGTGCCGCTCTTCCTCGAGCGGGTGCGCCCGCTCCTCGCCGCCTCGCCGGGCTGAGGCGCGCCGGCGCCCCGATCGCCTCGGGGTGCCGTCCTCAGGTGCGCAGCGGGAGCGTGAGCGAGACGGGGACCGACGAGACGGTCCCGTCGATGCGGCGCACCGCGGTCCCGAGCGCGAGGAACTCGGTCGCGTGCTCGCCCCAGACATGGTTCGACACCCCGGCGCGCACGCCGACGAGGCCGTGCGCGCCGTGCGCGTCGGCCTCGGCCTGCATGCGCGTTATCGCCAGCTCGCGCCGACCGGTCCGGGTGACGGCCGCCTCCCCGGGGGGCCTGGCCTGCGGCTCGCCACCGTGCGTGGCCCTCGCCGGCGCCGGCGGGCGTTCTTGACCCCTCTGGGCGGCCGGGTAATACTGCGATTAGGTGACGAAGCCGCAAAAGTTTGTCAACACAGGCCGGGGGACGGTCGGCGGGCGCAGTTCGCCACCGCGGTCGCGAACGAGGGGGGAACCGATGCGACGGAGGCGACCCGCGCGCGGGGCCGCCCTCTGCTGCCTGCTCCTCGCCCTCACCGCCGGCGCCGCCTCGGGCGCCGCGGCCCTGACGGTCGGGCCGCGGGGCCACCTGAGCGCCGGGCGCTCGGGGGGCCACCTCACGGTCGTCACCGTGCAGGCGGGCGGGAGCTGGGTCGGGATGGACCCCTTCGCCCCCGCCCTCGCCCCCGGGACCGCGGCGCTCTTCCCGGTCTACGACGCGCTGTTCAATGTCGACCCGGTGACGAACGCGATCCGCACCAACGCCCTCGCCACCGGCTACCGCATCGGTGACGGGGGGCGGACGATCACCATCAGCCTGCGCCGGAACGTGAAGTTCCAGGACGGGACGCCCTTCGACGCGCAGGCCGTGGTCTGGAACCTCGAGCGGTCGATGAGCCCCGCTGTCGCCTCGCAGTGCGAGCCCGACCTGCAGGTGGTCTCCAAGGTCGTCGCGAGCGGCCCCTACCAGGTGGCCCTCCACCTGAGCTCGCGCGACGCGGGCCTCCTCGCTCTCCTCGCCACCCAGCCTTGTGCCCTCATGGTCTCGCCGACGGCCTACCTGAGCGAGGGGGCGAACTTCGCCGAGGACCCCGTCGGCACCGGGCCCTTCGCCTATGCGGGCGGCCTCCCCGGCACGGTCGCCGACTTCACCCGCTTCGACGGCTACTGGGGCGGCCGCCCCAAGCTGGGCGAGATCACCGTCGAGGCGGTCGAGTCCGACGGCGCCGCCTACGCGACGCTCCACTCGGGCGCCGCGCAGGCCTGGCTCTCCTCGGCCGACACCGCCGCGGCGCCGGACATCCTCGAGGCGAGGCACGACCCGGCGCTGGTCGTGACGAGCGGCCGCGCCCCCTCGATCACCCACGTTGACTTCGCCTTCACCCACTCGCCCTTCGACAACCCCGTCGTCCGCCAGGTGGTGACAGCGGCGACCGACGCGAAGACGATCGACCTCACCCTCTACCACAACCTCTTCCGGCCGATCGAGGGGGTCTTCCCCCCCTCCAGCTGGGCCTACTCGGGCGGCACGGAGAAGAACTACCCCGCCTACGACCCGCGGCAGGTGGCGAGCCTGCTCGCCAAGCTCGGCAGTGTGAGCTTCACGATGCTCGTTGCTGACACTCCCGCCCAGCTGCAGCTCGCCGAGGCGTTGCAGGCCCAGTGGCAGTCGGTCGGGATCGACGCGCAGATCAGCCCCGTCGCCCCCTCGGTGCTCCTCAGCGACCTGCACACCCTCAACTACCAGGCGGCGCTCACGACCTCGCCGGCGCTCCCGGATCCCGACGACATGGTCTATCCGTGGTTCTACTCCTCGAGCCCGTTCACCGAGAACGGCATGAACAGTCCGGCCGTCGACCAGTACATCCGCACGGGGCGCGCCGACTACGGCTCGAGCGCCCGGCGCGCCAGCTACCTCAAGCTGAACAGCCTGCTGTCGGGCCTCGCGCCCTGGGACGACATCGCCGCGATGAGCCCCTACAACATCGTCGCCAAGGCGGTGAAGGGGATCCCCGTCGACCCCTACTCGCGCTTCCCCTGGCAGAGCATCTCGCTCGGCTGACCCGCCGCGGGGCGCCCGCCTCGGCTCAGTGGGGGACCAAGGCAGCGGGGTCGGCGGCGAGGCGGCGGACGTGCGCGGGGAGGTGCCCGCTCGCGATCTCGGCGAGCGTCGTACGCTCGAGGACCGCCCGCAGCGCGGCGCGCACCGCGATCCAGACGTCCTGCAGCGAGCGGGCGGCGCCCTCGTAGGCGGTGTGCTCGGGGCGCTCGCCGCGCACCTCCGCGAGCGCGGGCCGTCGATCGCCCGCATCACGTCGGCGACGGTGATCTCGCCGGCCGGGCGGGCGAGGCGGTAGCCGCCCTCCGAGCCGCGCTGGCTGGCGACGATCCCCGAGCGTCGGAGCTCGGCGAGGATGCCCTCGAGGAACTTCACCGGAGCTGCTGGCCGGCGGCGAGCGCCGCCCCGAGACGGCGGTGCCGTCGCCGGCCGCGAGCGAGACGAGGGCGCGGACCGCGTAGTCGACCTTCGCGGAGATGTGCATCGGCCCCCTCAGCGACGGGGGGGAGCTCGCCGGCCGGTGCCGGCGCGGTCACAGCTCGCTCGCCCAGTAGTTGGGCGCGTCCACCACGCCCTGCAGGTCGTGCGGGTGGCTCTCGCGGTTGGCCATCGAGGTCACCCGCGTGAACTTGGCCCGCTCGCGCAGCTGGGTGATGGTCCGCGTCCCGCTGTAGCCCATCGCCTGGCGGAGGCCGCCGACGAGTTGATGGACGACCTCGCCGAGCGGGCCGCGGTAGGGGACGTTGCCCTCGACCCCCTCGGGGACGACCTTCTCGGCCTCGACGACGTCCTCCTGGGAGTAGCGGTCCTTGGAGAACGAGCGCGAGGACATCGCCCCCATGCTCCCCATCCCGCGGTAGCGCTTGCGCGGCTGGTTGCCGATCATCGTGATCTCGCCGGGGCTCTCGTCGACGCCGGCGAAGAGGCCGCCGAGCATCACCGCGTGCGCCCCCGCGCCGATCGCCTTCGCGATGTCGCCCGAGTAGCGGATGCCGCCGTCGGCGATGATCCCCACCCCGTGCGCGCGCGCCTCGATCGCGCACTCGTGGATCGCCGTCCACTGCGGCACCCCGATGCCGGTGACGACGCGCGTCGTGCAGATCGCGCCGGGTCCGATCCCGACCTTCACCACGTCGGCGCCGGCCTCCGCGAGGGCGCGCGTCGCCTCGCGCGTCGCTACATTGCCGGCGAAGATCACGCCGGTCCGCCAGTTCTCGCGCAGCTCCGCGACGGTCTCGATCACCCGCCGGGAGTGGCCGTGCGCGGTGTCCACGCAGATCACGTCGATCTCGGCGTCGATCAGCGCCTTCGCGCGGCTGAGGCCGTCGATGCCGACGCCGACGGCGGCCGCGACCCGCAGCCGCCCCTCGGAGTCCTTGGCCGCCTGGGGGAAGTTCTCCTGCTTGGTGATGTCCTTCACCGTGATGAGGCCGCGCAGCCGCCCCTCGCCGTCGACGATCGGCAGCTTCTCGACGCGCGCCCGCTGCAGCAGGCGCCGCGCCTGCACGAGGTCGGTGCCGATCGGCGCGGTGACGAGGCCGTCTGAGGTCATCACCTCGCGCACCGCGGCGCTCGCGTCCTCGTGGAAGCGCAGGTCACGGTTGGTGATGATGCCGACGAGGTGGTCGTCCGCGTCGACGACGGGGACGCCGGAGATGTGGAAGCGGGCCATCAGCTCGCGCGCCTCGGCGACGGGCCGCTCGGGGTGGATCTTCACGGGGTTGAGGACCATCCCCGCCTCGGAGCGCTTCACCTTGTCCACTTCTTCGGCCTGGTGCTCGACGCTCATGTTGCGGTGGATGACGCCGAGGCCGCCGAGGCGGGCGATCGCCACCGCGAGGCGGGCCTCGGTGACGGTGTCCATCGCTGCCGAGAGCAGGGGGATGTTCAGCGAGAGGCGGTCACAGAGCGCGGTCGTCGTGTCGGCTTCGTTCGGCAGCACGTCGGAGGCTTGGGGGACGAGCAGGACGTCGTCAAAGGTGAGCGCGAGCTCGAAGGGCGACTCGGGCGCTGCGTCGAACAACTTCGGCCTCCTCAGGTCCGCCGGTGTTCCCTCCAACCCTACCGGGCCGGAGGCACCGGCGGCCTGAATTCGCCGCCGTCAGCCGAGGCCGAGCTGCACCGAGCAGGAGGGCCAGGAGTGCCACCCGCCGTTCGCCTGCAGGCGCTCGGCGAGGGTGTCCTGGACGGTGTACGGAGCCTGGTTGGGGAGCCCCGCGCCGCCCATCGCCCGCCAGGTCGAGAGCGAGAACTGGTAGGCGCCGTAGTAGCCGTTGCCGCTGTCCTCGCGGTAGTTGCCGCCCGACTCGCAGGAGCGGAGCTGCCGCCAGACGCCCCCCGCGGGGATCTCGGCGTGGGCGAGGCGGACTGCGCCGGCGGCGTGGCGTGCGGCCGCGAGGCGCGCCGCGCTGAGGCGGAGCGCCGCCCGGTGTGCCGCCGCCCAGCGCGCTGCCGCGCGGTGCTCGGCGGCGCGCCGCTCGGCTGCCCGGTGCAGCGCCGCCCGGTGGGCGACGGCCCGCTGGTGGGCGACGCGGCGCTCGGCCGCAAGGAGCGCCGCCGGGTTGCGGCGGGCGTGGCGCAGGTGGTGCCGGTGGGTCACGGCGTGGATCGCCGCGGCCGGGATCCGCCTCCCCGCAGCAGAGGCGGCGGAGGCGAAGAAGCTGGTGAGGGTGCTGATGGCGATGACGACGCTGAAGGTCGCCTGTGCGAAGCGAGGGTGCTTGCGCATCTTTCCTCCTTGAGCCTTGGGCTCGACAGGTGGGTGGGAGATGCGGGCATCCCGTCTCGTTGCATGCGACTCGCGGCGCGGCGCCGGTAGGGCGGGCGTGCCAGGGTGTCGTTGTCCCCTACGAGGTGCAGACGGGTACGGCCCTGGGATGTGTGCGGAAGGCGGCTCCCTTTCGGGGCAGTTGGGAACCGGAGGCGGGACGCAAGCGTCCGGGCGCAAGAAGAGGCGTCGCCGGGCGCTGCGGTGACGCTCGGAGCGTCCAACCGCCGGTGGCTAGTAATGAAACTGTAGCAAACCTCACAGGAAAACGGAAGGACGCCCGCGGCCGCCCCGTCCCCGCTCGTTACCATGAGCCGGTGCTCCCGCCCTCCGGCGAGCAGTTCCTCCTCGAGTCAGGGACCGCCCGCGCCGTTGTGACCGAGGTCGGCGCGACGCTGCGCAGCCTCGAGCTCGGCGGCGAGGAGGTGCTCCTCTCCTTCGCTGAGCACGAGCTCTGCCACGACGGCCGGGGGCAGGTCCTCGCCCCCTGGCCGAACCGCCTCGGGGAGGGCAGCTACTCCTTTGACGGCGTCGAGGGCGTCGCGCCGCTCAACGAGCCGGAGCGCCACAACGCGATCCACGGCCTCGTGCGCTGGAGCTCCTTCCGCCCCGCGCTGCGCAGCGCCTCCGAGGTCGTCCTCGAGACGCTCCTCCAGCCCCAGCCCGCCTACCCCTGGCGCCTGCGCCTCGTCGTCCTCTACTCCCTCACCGACCGTGAGCTCGCGGTGACCGTGGTGGCGACGAACGAGAGCGGCCGCCCCGCCCCCTTCGGGGTGGGCTTCCACCCCTACTTCGCGGCGCCGCGCGGCGCGGGGGCGGCGGCGGTCGCGCTCCCCGCGGCGCGCCACCTGCTGCTCGACGAGCGCGGGCTGCCGACCGGCTCCGAGGCCGTCGCCTCCTCGGCGAACGGCGCGCTGCTCTCCGGTGAGGAGGCGCTCGGCGAGGCACACTTCGACGACTGCTACGCAGCGCTCCCGGCCGGTGCCGACGGCCGCTGGAGCGTTGTCTTCACCCCCGTCGCCGGCGCGCCGCGGCGGCTCGCGCTGCGCGGCGACGGCGCCTTCAGCCACGTGATGCTCTACAGCGCCGACCAGCTCAGCGGCAACGAGCGGCGGAGCGCGGTGGCGATCGAGCCGATGACCTGTCCGCCGGACGCCTTCCGCAGCGGGGAGGGCGTCGTCGCGCTGCAGCCCGCGGAGGAGTTCCGGGCCTCCTTCGCGATCTCGCTCCTCTGAGCGGCGCGGCCCCGATCAGGCGGGGGCCGCTCCCGGGCTCGCGCCGATCGCCGCCTCTAGCGCCGCGGCGACGGCGTCGGTGCGCGCCGGCGACTCGAGCTTCGCGCCCGCGGTGTCGCGGACGTAGAAGGTGTCGATCACCTCGTGGCCGAGCGTGTCGACGAGGGCCGACACGACGTCGACCTCGAGCTCGGCGAAGGCCTCGGCGATGTGGTGGAGGAGGCCGATGCGGTCCGGGACGCGCACCTCGATGATCGTCGCCAGCGCCGAGGTCTCGTTGTCGATGAGCACGTGGTGCTGGGCTGGGGTCGCCGAGGAGGGGCGCCGGCCGCGGGCGTAGGCGGCCTCCTGGCGGGCGAGCTCGTCGGCGAGGGGCATCTGGCCGTCGAGGGCGGCGGCGAGGTCGCGCTCCACCTTGGCCCAGTCCGGGAGGCGCTCGAAGACCGGCTCGACGTCGAAGACGTCGATCGCCATCTCGGCGTTCCCGCTCCCGGCGGTGGCGCGTCGCACGTTGCAGCCGTGCAGCGCGAGGACGCCGGTCACCGCGGCGAGGAGGCCGGGGCGGTCGGGGGCGACGACGGTGACCCGCTTGCCGGAGGCCTCGACGGCGAGCTTCCCGGCGGCGAGCAGCTCGCGTTGCGCCGGCGTCGGCTCGACCGCGGCGGCGACGGGGATCGGCTTGCCGTCGAGGACCTCGCCGGCGCGCTCGACGAGGCGCTGCACGAGCTCGGCCTTCCACGATCCCCAGGCGGCGGTGCCCGTCGCCTGGCCGTCCGCCTGGCAGAGCGCGGCGAGGAGCGAGAGGCGGCGCTGGTCCTTCACGAGACGGGCGACGACCGCGGCCGTCGAGGGGTCCTCGAGGTCGCGGCGGGTGGCGAACTCCGGGAGCACGAGGTGGAAGGCGACGAGGTCGACGATCGTCTCCACGTCGGGCTCGGGGAGGCCGATGCGGCGCGAGATCCGGGCCGCGACCTCCGTGCCCACCTCGGAGTGGTCCCCGGGGAAGCCCTTCCCGATGTCGTGCAGGAGGGCGCCGAGGACGAGCAGGTCGGGGCGGTCGACCTCGCCGAGGTGCTCCGCGGCGCGCGCCACGGCCTCGAGCAGGTGACGGTCGACGGTGAAGCGGTGGTAGGCGTTGCGCTGCGGCTTGTTGCGCACGGCCGACCACTCGGGGATGAGGAGCTCGAAGAGGCGGCGCTGGTCGAGCGACTCGACGACGGGGACGAGCGCGTCGCCGGTCTGCAGGAGGGCGAGGAAGGACTCGCGGGTCGCGAGGTTCCAGGGCTCGCGGGGCGCGCTCGCCCGTGAGGCGAGGCGGTCGAGGGTCTCCTCGGCGATCAGCGCATGGCGCTGCGCGGCGGCGAGCGCGACCCGCAGCAGGAGGCTCGGGTCGATGCCGGGGTCGGCGCCGGGATCGAGGGCGACCTGGCCGTTCGAGAGGTGGAGGTCGTCGCCGATCGGCCGCTCCTCGGGCTCGGTCGGAGCAAGCGTCGCACGCGCCCGCTGCCAGGCCTCCGAGGCGGTCGCCGCCACCGTGCGGCCCGCCTCGGCGACCGCGGCCATCAAGAGGTCGGCGTCGCCGAAGCCGAGGATCTCGGCGACCTGGTCCTGCTCCTGGAGGAGGAGGCGGTCGCCGGTGTTGCCGGTGCGCGACTGGAGGGCGACGCGCGCCGCGAGGATCGTCTGCTCGGCGTCGCGCACCGCCGGCGAGTTGGCCATCGGGGCGAGGGCGGGGATCGCCTCGGCGATGGCGCGCAGCGCGCCGAGGTCGCGCAGCCCCCCGGCGGACTGCTTGAGGTCCGGCTCGAGGAGGAAGGCGAGCTCGCCGAAGCTCTTGTGGCGGGCCCCGACCGATTCCTCGAGCTCGCTGAGCAGCTCGCGCGACTCCTTGCGGTAGCGGGCCCTCGCCTCGCCGAGAAGGCTCTCGGCGAGCGCCCGGTCGCCGGCGACGAGGCGCGCGTCGAGGAGGCCGAGGGCGACCTTCAGGTCCGAGCGCACCATCGTGAGCGCCTCGCCGCGGGTGCGCACGCTGTGGTCGAGCCCGATCCCGGTGTCCCAGACCGCGTACCAGAGGTGGTCGGCGACCGCCGCGGTGCGGCGGCGCCCCTTGTGGAGGAGGAGGAGGTCGAGGTCGCTCCCCGGGCAGAGCTCGCCGCGGCCGTAGCCGCCGACGGCGAGCAGGGCGAAGCCCTTGGCCTTTCCACCGGTCGCCTCCGCGAAGCGCTGCGCCAGCCACTCGTCGGCCGCCGCGGCGTAGCGGCGCGGGAACTCCGTCGCGGCGAGCTGGCCGGCGCGCACGGCCGAGAGCAGCGCCTCGCGCGCGCCCTTCAGCGCCACCGCCTCCACGCTCATTGTGATGGTGGAGGTCCTTGGCTGCTCGCTCGGCACACGCGACAGGCTATTGCCCGACGGCTCACCCGCCTTCGACGGCGCCGCGTCGCTCAGGCCGGGGTCGCCTCGAGGACGCCGGCGTGCGCGCGGCGCACATAGACCCGCTCACCCTCGCCGAGGGCGAGCTGTTCGAAGCTGCGGCGGGCGAGCTGCACCGTGGTCGGGGCCTCCCCAATAGGGAACCTCCCCCGGGGTGTCAACGCGGGCCGTCCCGCTCGCGCATCCACGGCCGGTCGCGGCTCCGTAGACACTCCGAGCGCCCGACCGCACCGGCCGGCCCGATCGCCTGGAGGTCCCTTGGAATCCATCAGCAGGAGAAGGTTCTTCAAGCAGGCGGGAGGTGCCGTCGCGATCGCCGGGGCGGCCGCGGTGGCACCCGCCGCCGTCGCGAGCGCGGTCACCGCCGGCCCGCCACGCAAGGGCACGGCGAGCGAGCCCGAGCTGCTCGCCTCCGAGCAGCTGAACGAGGGGGACAGCATCATCGCCCACGTCGTCGACCCGCAGAGCGGGGCGATCAGCCTGTTCGTCGGCACCCGCGAGGTGCTCATCCACGACCGCACCGTCGCCGCACGCCTCGTGCGCGCGACCCGCTGAGAGGACTCGCCATGTCGTCACACCGTGAAGCCCCCGAGATCGCCAAGGACCCCGTCGCCGACAGCACCGACCTGTACGCGTTCGTCAGCCCGGACAGGCCCGGCACCGCGACGATCATCGCCAACTACATCCCGCTGCAGGCGCCCGCCGCCGGACCGAACTTCTTCGAGTTCGGCGACGACGTCCTCTACGAGTTCCACGTCGACAACAACGGCGACGGCGTCGCCGAGGTCACCTTCCAGTTCGAGTTCCACAGCCAGAACACCGACCCGGAGACCTTCCTCTACAACACCGGCCCGATCGAGTCCCTCTCCAGCAAGTACTGGAACCGCCGCCAGTACTACAGCGTCACCCGCGTCGCGCGGCACGGGCGCACGGTGAGGCTGGCGAAGGACCTCATCTGCCCGCCCTGCAACATCGGGCCACTCTCCACGCCGAACTACCCGCTCCTCGCGAGCGAGGCCGTGCACCCCCTCCCGAGCGGGCGCCGGGTCTTCGCCGGCCAGCGGGCGGAGGCCTTCTTCGTCGACCTCGGCTCGATCTTCGACCTCGGCGACCTGCGCCCGATCGAGAACCTGCACGCCACCTTCGGCCTCCCGGCGCTCAAGGCCGCGGCGGGGGTGAACGCCACCGCCTCGGTGAACGTGCACAGCATCGCCCTCCAGGTGCCGATCGAGGACCTCACCGAGGGCGGCAGGATGCCCGCCAGCGCGACCTCGCCCCACGCCACGATCGGCGTCTGGACGACCGCCAGCCGCCGCCGTGCCCGCGTGCTCGGCTCGAGCGGCGGCGCAGGCGCCGAGAGCGGCCCCTGGGTGCAGGTCTCGCGCCTCGGCAACCCGCTCGTGAACGAGGTGCTGGTGCCGCTGTCGAAGAAGGACTACTGGAACGCTCAGGCCCCCAAGGACGACCACCAGTTCCTCGCCGGCGCGGCCCACCCCGAGCTCGCAGGGCTGCTCAACGTCTTGTACCCGGGCGCCTTCCCGAACCTCGCGGCCTACACCAAGGCGCGCGCCGACCTCGCGGCGATCTTCCTCACGGGGATCCCCGCCGGCGTCGTCTCCCCGGCCTTCTCGACCTTCACCGGGAAGACTGAGGCCGACATGCTGCGGCTGAACGTCGCCATCCCGGCAGCGTCCTCGCCCAACGCGCTCGGGGTCGTCGGCGGCGACGTGGCCGGCTTCCCGAACGGCCGCAGGGTCGCCGACGACGTGGTGACGATCGAGCTGCGCGCCCTCGCCGGGGCGACGATCCCGCTCGTCGACAAGAGCTTCACCCCCGACAAGGCGATCTCCGCCGTGAGCGACGGGGTGAGCGGCACGGGGATCCCGCTGCTCGCGACCTTCCCGTACCTCGGGACGCCGCACAGCGGCTACGACGTGCCGGCCGCCGCGGCCCCGGCGGCCTGAGCCGTGGCCGAGGCGGAGCTCGCGCCGAGCACCGTGGCGAGCGTCGTGCTCGACATCGGCGGCGACGTCGGCGCCCTGGTGCTGCACGCCGCCGCCGAGCGGTTCGGCGACGAGATCGACCTCAACCCCGACGACCCCGCCCGCCCGCACACCCACAGCGCGGTGCGGGAGCGCCGGGTCGGCTCGCAGCGGCGGTACGCGGCGGTCTACCCCGAGCTGCTCAAGGGCTCCTACACCCTCGCCGGCTCGGGGCAGAGGGTGACGATCGAGGGCGGGAGGATCACCGAGCTCACCTACGAGCCGGCGAAGTAGCGGTACCGAGGAACGTCATCACCCTCTCGGCAGCGCCGGGAGGCCAACCCGAGGAGGGAAAGATGCTGGCAATGATTCTTGGTCCGGACGGTCTCATCGTGGTCGTCGTCGCGGCGGCGGTGCTGCTCTTCGGCGGCGCGAAGCTGCCGCAGCTGGCACGCGGCCTCGGCAGCGCCTCGCACGAGTTCAAGAAGGGCATCGCCGAGGGCGACCCGCCCGCGGCCGAGCAGAAGAGCGTCCCCGCGGAGGGCACGACCGCCCCCGCCCCGGACGGCGCGCACTTCCCGGCCTGACCTCGGAGCCCCTCGGCGCCGCGCCGCGCCCGTCCAGTTCGACAAAGGTGCTGTTGGTAGGGTCGGTGCAACAAGAGAGGCTGGTGGCTCATGATCCGACCGACTGGAAGGTCCTCAGGGCTGCGCCCGGTGCACGGTGTGGCTGTGGTCGCGGGAGTCGCGGTGGCCGCGGTCGTCGCCTTCGTGGTGCTGTCGTCGCTCGTGAGCGTCGTCGGCTACGTCGTGAAGTTCGCCATCGTCGTGGCGATCGTCGCCCTCGTCGTGAAGCTCGTCCTACGGTCGGGGCGGCGCCCCTAGCGCACGGCAATTGCCGGGCGCGCTTCAATTGCACGGTGTGCGGTCGCTACGTCCTCACGACGCCGAGCGACGAGCTGGTCGAGTTCTTCGGGGTCGACCACAGCGTCGTCGAGCCCGCTGAGCCACGCTTCAACGTCGCACCCACCCAGCTCGTTCCGGCGGTCGCCTGCGAGTCCGACGGCACGACCCGACGCCTCGAGCAGTTCCGTTGGGGCCTCGTCCCCCCCTGGGCGGAGAGCCCCGCGGTCGGGAACCGGATGATCAACGCGCGCGCCGAGACGCTCATGAGCTCGCGGGCCTACCGGGACGCCTTCGTGAAGCGCCGCTGCCTCCTGCCCGCCGACGGCTTCTACGAGTGGCAGCGCCCCGAGGGCGGCGGGCGGGCCCCCCGCCTCCCCTGGTACTTCGCCCCCCGCGAGGGGCCGCTCCTCGCGCTCGCCGGCCTCTGGGAGCGCTGGCGCCACCCCGAGGGGGCCTGGCTGCTCACCTGCACGGTGATCACCACGCGGGCGAACTCGCTGATGGCGCCGGTGCACGAACGGATGCCCGTGCTCCTCGCCCCCGAGGACTTCTCGCGCTGGCTCGAGCGCCGTCCCCTCACCCCCGCCGAGCAGGCCGCGCTGCTCGCCCCCGCCCCCGAGGACTTCCTCACCGCCCGGCGCGTCCCGAGCGACGTCTCGAACGTGAAGAACGACGGGCCGCAGCTGCTCGCCGAGGTGGCGGGCTAGGCGCCGAGGTTCGCCTCGCCGGCGCGGCGGAGGGAGGGCGCGCTCGCGGCGGTCCCGGTGAGCGCGGCGGCGCGGGTGAGGGCCAACTATCGAACGTGTGTTCGATAGTTGGCTACAGTCGTCTTCCCATGGCCGCGGCGCCCCTTCCCCGCGCGAGCACCGAGCAGCGCGAGGAGCTGCGCGCCCTCGCCCTCCGCCATCAAGGGCCGCAGCTCGCCGGGGAGCGCTTCGTCCCCCTCCTGCCCCCGCTCGCCGCCCTCCTCGCCCTCCCTGGCCTGCAGCGGGGGAGCACGGTGCTCATCGAGAACTCCCCCTTCCCCGGGAGCACGGCGCTCGCCCTCGCCCTCCTCGCCGCGGCGAGCAGCGAGGGGTTGTGGTGTGCGGTCCTCGGCCTTCCCGAGCTCGGCCTCGCCGCTGCCGCCGAGCTCGGGGTCTGCCTCGAGCGGCTCGTGCTCGTCCCCGACGCGGGGGGGCGGGAGGCGATGTTCCTCGGCACCCTGCTCGAGGGGTGCGACGTCGTCTGCGCGACCCTGCAGCGACCGCTCCCCTCTCTCGAGGCGCGGCGCCTCACCGCCCGCGCGCGGGAGCGCCGCGGGGTGCTGCTCCTCCTCCCCCGGCGGCGCAAGCGGCGCTCCGCCCCTTCCTGGCCGGAGGGGTGCGACCTGACCCTGACGGTGACCGGGGGGAGCTTCGTCGGCCTCGGGGCGGGGGAGGGCCGCCTCGCCGCCCGCCGTCTCGAGGTGGCGGCGCGCCGCCGCCGGGGTGGCGCCGCCCGCAGCGGCGCGCTCTGGCTGCCCGCCGCCGACGGGCGCATCGTCTTCGAGGAGCCCGATTCCCGAGGCGGAGATGGCGCGGCGCTCTCGCTCGGCTGACCCGCCGCCGCCCCCGCCCCGCGGCGCGGCGCGCCCGGCGCGCGTCCTCGTGGTGCACTGCCCGGACTGGCCGGTGGTCGCCCTCGGGGAGGGTGCCGAGGCCGTGGCGGTCATGGAGAAGGGGCGCGTGTTCGCCACCTCGGCCGCGGCGCGCCGCTTCGGGGTGGCGCGCGGACAGCGTCGCCGCGATGCCCAGAGCCGCTGCCCCGCCCTCGTCGCACGAGCGCGTGACGAGGCCGCCGAGCGGCGGGCCTTCGAGCCGGTGGTGCGCGCCCTCGAGGCCTTCGGGCCGCCGGTCGCCCTCGGTCGCCCCGGCTGGGCGGCACTCCCGACGCGCGGCCCGGCCCGCTACTTCGGGGGAGAGGGGGCCTTCGCCGAACGGGTCGGCGAGGCGCTCGAGGCGCTGCTCGGGGCGGGGGCCTTCCGGGTCGGGGTGGCCGACAGCGCTTTCGCGGCGGGGCTGGCGGCGCGCACCGGCGCCCTCGTCCCCTCCAGGGAGACGGCGACCTTCCTCTCCCCTTTCCCGGTGGCGGTGCTCGGCGACCCGGCGACCGCCGACCTCCTCGGACGCCTCGGCGTCTACACCCTCGGCGAGTTCGCGGGGCTCGGTGAGCGCGACGTCCTCGCCCGCTTCGGGGTGGAGGGGGGGCGCCTGCAGGCACTCGCCCGCGGCGAGGAGGTCACCCCCCTTTCGCCGCGCGCCCTCACGGAGGCGCTCGTCGTCGAGGTGGCCCCCGACCCGCCGATCACCCGCGTCGACGAGGCGGCCTTCGTCGTGCGCGCGCTCGCCGCCGAGCTCGCCCACCGCCTCTCGGTGGGCGGCCTCGCCTGCAGCCTCCTCGAGGTGGCGGTCGAGCTCTCCGACGGGGGGCGGGTCGTCCGCCGCTGGAGCCACGAGGGCCCCTTCTCCGCCGTGCTCGTCGCCGAGCGCCTCCGCTTCCAGCTCGAGGTCTTCCTCCTCGGGCGGGGGGAGGGGGAGGAGGGCGCGAGGGAGGGGCGCGGGATCGAGGGCCTCCGCCTGGAGGCCCTCGAGGTCGCGGCGGACTCGGGCCGCGCCTTCGAGCTGTGGGGGACGCCGGTGCACGACGAGGAGAGGGTGGGGAGGACCTTCGCCCGCCTGCAGGGGATCGCCGGCCCGCAGGCGGTGCTGCGCGCCGTCCTCGTCGGCGGCCGTGGACCGGGCGAGCGGGTCCGACTCGTCCCCTTCGGGGAGGGCCTCGCCGTCGGCGAGAGCCTCGCGGGCGCCCCCTGGCCGGGTGGCCTCCCCCCGCCGTCGCCGGCCCTCCTCGACGGCCGCCCGCTCGGGGTGCTCGACGCCGCCGGCCGGAGCGTGGCGGTGAACGGGCGGGGGGCCGTCACCGCCCCGCCGGCGCTGCTCCTCGAGGAGGGGGTGGGGTGCGCCGTCGTCGCCTGGAGCGGCCCGTGGCCCGCTGACGAGCACTGGTGGGAGGCGGCGCGCCACCGTCGCCGCGCCCGGATCCAGGTCCTCCTCGAGGACGGGAGGGCGCTGCTGTTGAGCCTCGAGCAGGGCGCCTGGCAGCTCGAGGGGCAGTACGACTGACGCCAGGGGAGAGCGCCGACGCATATCGAACATACGTTCGATATCGTGCGGCCGATGGGCACCTTCAACCCGATCGTCCCGTGGTCCGAGCTCGAGCGGCGCCTCTCCGGCCGCCCCGCTGGGAAGGGGGAGCGTCCCCTCCTCGTGGGGGACGGGGGCGACGCCCCGGGCTTCTCCCGCCACCGCCCCGAGTACCTCCCTCCGCCGGCGCTCTCCCGCGCCCCGGGCACGGTGCCCTACGCCGAGCTCCACTGCCACTCCCACTTCAGCTTCCTGGACGGCGCCTCGAGCCCGGAGGAGCTCGTCGAGGAGGCCGTCCGCCTCGGCCTCGAGGCGCTCGCCCTCACCGACCACGACGGTTGTTACGGGATCGTGCGCTTCGCCGAGGCGGCGAGGGCCTTCGGCCTCCCGACCCTCTACGGCGCCGAGCTCTCCCTCCCCGGCGCGACGGGCGAGCGCGCCGAGGCGCGCGCCGGGGCGATCGACCCGCAGGGGACCCACCTCGTCGCCCTCGCCGAGGGCCCCGCCGGCTACGCTCGCCTTTCGGCGGCGATCGCTCGCGCACAGCTCGCTGGCGGGGAGAAGGGACGGCCGCGCTTCTCCTTGGAGGAGCTCGCCGCCGCGCACGGGGGGAGCTGGACCGTCCTCACGGGCTGCCGCCGGGGGGCCGTCCCGCGAGCGCTCGAGGAGCAGGGCCCGGCGGCCGCGGCGCGCGAGCTCGCTCGTCTCGTCGCGGCCTTCGGGCGCGAGCACGTCGTCGTCGAGCTCTTCGACGAGGGCGCCCCCCTCGACGGGGCGCGCAACGACGCCCTCGCCGCCCTCGCGGCGCGTGCCGGTGTCGCGCTCTGCGCCACGACCAACGCCCACTACGCGACGCCGCGGCGCTACCCCCTCGCCACCGCCCTCGCGGCGATCCGCTCCCGGCACAGCCTCGAGCAGGTGGAGGGGTGGCTCCCGGCATGGGGCGGCGCGTCGCTGCGCTCGGGGGCCGAGCAGAGCCGCCGCTTCCGCCGCTACCCCGGCGCCGTCGAGACCGCGGCGGCGCTCGGGAGGGCCTTCTCCTTCGACCTCTCCCTCCTCGCGCCGGGCCTCCCCCCCTTCCCCCTCCCCGCGGGCGAGCGGGAGATCGACCACCTCCGCCGCCTCGCCGAGGAGGGGGCGCTGCGGCGTTACGGCCCCCCCCAGGCGGAGCGGGTCCCCGGCGCCCGCCGGCAGATCGCCCACGAGCTCGAGGTGATCGAGGCCCTCGACTTCCCCGGCTACTTCCTCGTCGTCTGGGACATCGTCGAGTTCTGCAACCGGGAGGGGATCTACTGCCAGGGAAGGGGCTCGGCCGCGAACTCGGCCGTCTGCTACGCCCTCGGGATCACCAACGCCGACGCCGTCGGCCTCGGCCTGCTCTTCGAGCGCTTCCTCTCGCCGGCGCGCGAGGGGCCGCCCGACATCGACCTCGACATCGAGTCGGGGAGGCGCGACGAGGTGATCGCCTACGTCTACGAGCGCTACGGCCGTGAGCACACCGCGCAGGTGGCGAACGTCATCACCTACCGCCCCCGCTCGGCGATCCGCGACGTCGGCCGTGCGCTCGGCTACCCGCCGGGGACCCTCGACGCCTGGTCCAAGGAGCTCTCGACGCACTTCTTCGCCCACGTCCCCTCCGCCAGCGAGCCCGAGCTCGGGATCCCCGCCGAGGTGCGCGCCCTCGCCGGGGAGCTCGAGGGCTTCCCCCGCCATCTCGGCATCCACTCGGGGGGGATGGTGATCTGCGACCGCCCCGTCATCGAGGTCTGCCCGGTCGAGTGGGCACGACGCGAGGGGCGGACGGTCCTGCAGTGGGACAAGGACGACTGCGCGGCGATCGGCCTCGTGAAGTTCGACCTCCTCGGCCTCGGGATGCTCGAGGCGCTGCACCGCATGGTCGATCTCGTCGCCGCCCACCACGGGGAGGCGCTCGACCTCTCCCAGCTCCCCCAGGAGGAGGCGGTCTACGAGATGCTCTCGCACGCCGACTCGATGGGGGTCTTCCAGGTGGAGAGCCGCGCCCAGATGGCGACCCTGCCGCGCCTCCGGCCGAAGGAGTTCTACGACCTCGTCGTCGAGGTCGCGCTCATCCGCCCCGGGCCGATCCAGGGAGGCTCGGTCCACCCCTACCTCCGGCGGCGCAACGGCGAGGAGGAGGTCACCTACCCCCACCCCTTGATGAAGGCGGCGCTCGAGAAGACCCTCGGCGTCCCGCTCTTCCAGGAGCAGCTGATGCAGTTGGCGATCGACGTCGCCGGCTTCAGCGCGGCCGAGGCCGACCAGCTCCGCCAGGCGATGGGGTCGAAGCGCTCACGGGAGAAGATGGAGCGCCTGCGCGGGCGGCTCTACTCGGGGATGGCCGAGCGGGGGCTGAGCGAGGAGGTCGCGGACGCCGTCTTCGAACAGCTCGCCGCGTTCGCGAACTTCGGCTTCCCCGAGTCCCACGCCGTCTCCTTCGCCTACCTCGTCTACTCCTCGTCCTGGCTGAAGCTGCACTACCCGGCCGCCTTCCTCGCCGGCCTCCTCAACTCCCAGCCGATGGGCTTCTGGTCGCCGCAGAGCCTCACCGCGGACGCCCGCCGCCACGGTGTGGTGGTCCTCGGCCCCGAGGTGAACCGCTCCGGTGCCGAGGCCACCCTCGAGGGGCCGCCCGCCGCGCCGGCGGTCCGCCTCGGCCTCTCCTCGGTGCGCGGCGTCGGGGTGCCCCTCGCCGAGCGCATCGTCGCCCTCCGCCCCGAGGGCGGCTACGGCGACCTCGAGGCCCTCGCCGCGGCGAGCGGGGCGGGCGCCGCGCAGCTGGAGGCGCTCGCCACCGCGGGCGCCCTCGGTGACCTCGCCCCCCTCAGCGACGGCCGCTCGCGCCGCGGCCTGTCGCGACGCGAGGCGCTGTGGGCGGCGGGGGCGGTGGCGGGCGCCGCGGGGCGCCTCCCGGGCACCGCCGTCGGGGCGCACGCCCCGCCGCTCCCGGAGATGACCCCCCTCGAGGAGACCGCGGCGGACCTCTGGGCGACGGGGGTGCACACCGGTGCCCACCCGCTCGCCCTCCTGCGCCCCTTCCTCGACGGCCGCGGGGTGCGCACCGCCGCCTCGCTCGTCGGCGGGGAGGAGCAGGGAGGGAGGGTGGTCGTCGCCGGGGCGGTCACCCACCGCCAGCGCCCCTCGACCGCGGGGGGGACGGTCTTTGTCAACCTCGAGGACGAGACCGGGGTGCTGAACGTGATCTGCTCGGCGGGGCTGTGGCTCCGCTACCGCAGGGAGGCGGCCTCCCCGGCCCTCCTCGTCACCGGCCGCCTCGAGCGCTCGGGCTCGGGCGGCGAGGCGGTGAACGTCGTCGCCGAGCGCCTCGAGCGCCTCGAGCTCCCCCTCGCGCTCGCCCGCTCGCGGGACTTCCGTTGAGGGCGACTGGGGAACGCGGTCGATCTGCCATCATCGCCCCCGTGAGCCAGGCACCCGACCCGACGCCCCCCGCCGGCGAGCCGATCGTCTCCTGGGCGGGACGCTTCTTCGAGGACTTCCGCGTCGGCGACCGCTACCGCCATCCGCTCGGGCGGACGGTGACCGAGACCGACAACATCTGGATGACCCTGCTCACCCAGAACACCGCGCCCGTCCACTTCGACCGCCACTACGCCTCCCAGACCGAGTTCGGCCGCCCCCTCGTCGACTCGACCTTCACCCTCGCCCTCGTCACCGGGCAGAGCGTCGTCGACGTCAGCCAGAACGTCTTCGCCAACCTCGGCTGGGACGAGGTGCGCCTCCCCGCCCCCGTCTTCGAGGGCGACACGATCTACTCCGAGTCCGAGGTCCTCGAGGCCCGCGAGAGCCGCTCCCGCCCCGAGGTCGGGATCGTCACCGTGGCCACCACCGGCTTCAAGCAGGACGGGACGATCGTGATCACCTTCAAGCGGACCCTGATGGTCTACCGGCGGGGCTTCGGTCCGCAGGTGCGGGCGGTCGAGCCCCGGCGCTGAGGGCTCCCCCAGCCCGAGAAGCTCAGCCCGACAAGCTCGGGTCCTCGACGAACTCGAGGAGCACGCCGCCTGGCCAGGCCGGGTCGACGAAGCCGATCTCGGTGCGCCGGCTGCCCGGCCGCTTGGAGTGGTCGATCAGGGTGCAGCCCTCGCGGGCGCAGGCCGAGAGCGCGGCGTCGACGTCGTCGACGGCGAAGGCGAGGTGATGCAGGCCACCCCCCTGGCGGGCGACGAGCGCCTCGACGCCCCCCGAGGCGGTGGGGGCGAGCAGCTCGACCAGGCACTCCCCGGCCTCGAAGAAGCGCAGCTCCACGCCGGGGAGGCTCTCGTCGAGGAGGTGCGGGAGGCCGAGCACCTCCCCGAAGACGCCGCTCCCGGCGTCGAGTGCGGGCACGGCCCAGCCGAGGTGGTGCAGTCGGGTGGCGCGCCCCTGCAGGCCGATCTCATTGACGTCGAACATCGCTGTTCGCCTCCTCGGCGGCGGCGCTCTTTGCCGCCACCGGCGAAGGTTCGCGCGACTTCGCCCCCGCTGCACGGGAACGGTCAGCGCGTCGCGGCGGTGAACCAGTCGTGGATGCCGCTTCCGTCAAGGAAGGTGCAGTCGTCGCGGGCGGCCAGCAGGTCGAGCGCGGCCGTGAACGAGCCGATGCGGTGGGGGACGCCGAGGAGGTGCGGGTGGAGGGGGAGCGAGAGGACGACCGCGCCCTCCTCGAGGTCGGGGGCGAGGCCGTCGAGGGTCGCGTGCAGGCGGGCGAGGTACTCGCCCGTCGGGTATTCGTGGGCGGCGAAGAGCACCGAGTCGTTGAGCTCGAGGGAGTAGGGGACCGAGAGCACCGGCCGGGGCGAGGCCTCGAGCCAGACCGGGACGTCGTCGATCACCCAGTCGAGGACGTAGTCGACCCCTGCGCCCGAGAGGTGGTCGAGGGTGGCGAAGGTCTCCTGCAGGCCGGGGCCGAGCCAGCCCCGCACGGGCCTCCCCGAGAGGGCCGCGAGGCGGCGCAGGGACTCGGCGATCACGAGGGCCTCGTCGCCTGCGCGGTGCAGGGTCTCCTGCTCGACGCCGTGGCCGACCAGCTCGTGGCCCGCCTCGGCGAGGGCGGCCGCGGCCTCGGGGTAGTCCTCGATCACCGAGGCGTTGAGGGCGACCGTCGCCGGCAGGTGGCGGGCGGCGAGGGCATCGAGGAGGCGGGGCAGGCCGCGGCGCATGCCGTAGGCGACCCAGCTGAAGTTCGGGACGTCGGGGACGGTCTCGCTGCCGTGCGGCGCCCCGAGGATCCGCCGCGGCATCGGCCGGTCGTAGGCCCAGCTCTCGGCGTTGATCACGACCTGCACGACGAGGCGCTTGCCCGCGGGCCCCTCGAGGTCCCGTCGTGCCGGGCCGCGCGCGATCGGCGCGTGGCGACCGGTCACCTCAGTGCGCGGTCCGCCGCTTGGTAAACCAGGCCGCGGGGGCGTCCTCGCGCAGCGCGTGCGTGTCGACCAGGGCGTCGAGGATGCGCTGGGAGAACTCCTGCCCCGCCCGCTCGAGCTGCGGGGTGTCGAGGGGGAGCTCGGTGAGGCAGGCCTCGACGCGCAGCGTGTCGCTGTTCAGGGTGTAGGTGAGCTCGATCCGACCGCGCGTCGCGTGGCGCTCGATGAGCGAGAGGCACAGCTCGTCGATCGCCAGCCGGAGGTCGGCGATCTCGTCGTAGGTGAAGTCCGCGCGCGCCGCCACCGCGGCGCCGGTGGTGCGCGCGAGGGCGAGCCAGTCGGCCTCGATCGGCAGCACGAGCGTCACCTCGGTCTCCTCGTGGGGCACGAGCTCGAGGTTGGGGTGGGTCACGTACAGGCCTCCGCCCGGCTCGGGAAGAGCCGGAAGACGGTCGTCAGCCCGGTGATCTCGAAGACCTTCAGCAGGTTCGGCCGGGTGATCACGAGGCGCAGGTCACCACCCGCGCTCTCCCGGCGCTTCAGGGCGCCGATCAGGATGCCGAGGCCGGTCGAGTCGAGGAAGGTGACGTCGGAGAGGTCGAGCACGACGACCGGCGGCTCCTCCTCCTGCAGGCGGACGAGCGCCTCGCGCAGCTGCGGGCTGCTCGAGAGGTCGATCTCGCCGCGCAGCGCGAGCACCGGGACGCCGTTGTCCGAGGTCTCACTGATGTCGAGCAGCTCGTCCATCTGGCTCCTGCCGTTCTCGTGCCCGGCCGCGAGGGGTGGCCGTGCTCAGGCGGCCCTTTCCGGGTACAACTCTAGATCGCGCTTCCAGCCCGTGACATGGGATTCCGCGCGCGCAAGGAGGCGGCGGCGGGGAGAACTCCAAAGGTTGCTACCCGGTCCCGGAGGCTCGCAAACCTATGCGCCGCGCGGCTGGGCCGCGGTCTCGTGCTCGTCGCGGCCGAGCTCGTAACGGATGAAGCGTGGCATCAAGCGGGCGACGATCGCGATGCCGACGATGCACCCGAGGCCGCCCGAGACGACCGAGAGCTGGTTGCTCGAGGCTGCCGCGACGAGCCCCGCCTCGGCGTTGCCGAGGCGGGGGCCGCTTTGGACCACCGCGAGCTGGATCGAGGTGAGCCGACCGCGCAGGCGGTCCGGCGTCTCGGTCTGGATGATCGTCGAGCGGAAGACGGCCGAGATGACGTCGGCGCCGCCGGCGATCGCGAGCAGCCCGAAGGCGAGGACGACCTGGCGGGCGAAGCCGAAGGCGGTGAGGGCGACCCCCCAGCAGACGATCGCCACGCAGACGGCGTAGCCGGGGCGGCGGATGCGGCGCGTCCAGCCGGAGAAGGCGGAGGCGACCACCGCGCCCGCCCCCGGCGCGGCGTAGAGGAGGCCGACGGTCCCGGCCCCGCCGTGGAACTGGACGGTGGCGAGCGCCGGGAAGAGCGCAGTCGGCATGCCGAGGATCGTGGCGTTGAGGTCGGCGATGAAGCAGCCCTGGATCGCCTGGCGCCCTTTCAGGAACTGGAAGCCCTCGGCGATCGAGCGCAGCCCGAAGCGCGTCGCCCCGCCGAGCGGCGGGTGCGCGCCGACGGTGAGCACCGCGCCGACGGCGACGACGAAGCTCCCGGCGTTCAGGAAGAAGACGATCTCCACCCCGAACGCCGCGAGCAGGATGCCGCCGAGGGAGGGGCCGAGGACCTGGGAGACCTGGCCGATCAGCTGGCGGAGGGCGTTCGCCGAGATCAGCAGCTCGCGCTCGACGATCGAGATCAATAGCGCCTGCCGGGCCGGCCCGTCGACGCCCTGCAGCGCGGCGTTCGCCCCGGCGAGGACGTAGATCAACAGCAGCGAGGGGTGGTGGCGCGCGGCGTTCAGGGCGAGGCCGCAGGAGACCACCGCCATCGTGCTCCCGGTGAACAAGAGCAGCCGCCGCCGGTCGAAGGCGTCGGCGATCGAGCCGCCGAGCACCGAGCCGACGAGGGAGGGTCCGAGCTGGACGAGGCTGATGAGGCCGACGTCGAGCGAGGAGTGGGTCAGCCGGTAGACCTGGTAGGCGACGGCCACCACGGCGAGCTGCGAGCCGACCGCGGAGACGGCGGCGCCGATCCAGACCCTGCGGAACTCGGGGTAGAGCCGGAGCGGCGTGGTGTCGACGAAGAATTTGCCCACGACCGACGCCACCCTACTGGCTGCGGGTCGGTCCTTCGCAGTCCGAAGGATCGACCCGGCGCCCCCGGGAGGAGCGCGCGCTCCCGGGATAGGGTGTCGACGCTTCAGCGGAAGAGCGGCGCCGCCGCTCCCGACACCTCCGGAGGCAGCGCGGTGAGTGACGTGCGCGCGCTCGTAGAGCGGCTCGAGAAGATGGACACCTGCACGGTGTCCGACGCCCTGGACGCCCTCGGCCTGCCGGGCTCCATCATTGGCATCCGCCCCCTGTGGGAGTGCCCGAAGATCGCTGGCCGCGTGAAGACCGTGGGCCTCGGCCCCGCCGCCGAGGCGAAGGGCCTGCCCGCCCGCCACCTCGGTTCGGCGGCGATCGCCGCCTCCGAGCCGGGCGACGTGATCGTCGTCGACAACCGCGCCGGCAAGGGCGAGTCGGCGGGTTGGGGCGGCCTGCTCTCGCTGGCGGCGAGCATCAAGCAGGTCGCCGGCGTCGTCGTCTACGGCGCGGCGCGCGACGTCGACGACGTCGCCGAGGTCGGCCTCCCCTACTACGCGCACTCCGCGACCCCCCGCACGGCGCGGGCGCGCACCGTCGAGATCTCCAACGGCGAGCCGCTCGAGCTCGAGAACGTGGTGCTCGAGGAGGGCGACCTCGTCCTCGCCGATCGCTCCGGGGTGGTCTTCCTCTCGGCCGCGAACGCCTCGGAGGTGCTCGACAAGGCCGACGAGCTCTACGCCAAGGAGGCGGAGATGGCCGCTCAGCTCCGCGCCGGGGTCACCGTCACCGACGTGCTGAGCGGCAACTACGAGTCGATGCTGAAGAAAGGATGACGATGGCCGACGACGAGGTCCTCACCAGTCTGCGCAAGCTCAACACCGCGGTGGTCTCCGACACCTGTGACCGTCTCGGGCTCATCACCCAGGCGAGCGGGATCATCCGCGTCGCCGGGTCGGGCACGATCGCCGGTCGCGCCTTCACGGTGCAGTACGTGCCGGTCGGCACCGAGGGCGGCACCGTGGGCGACTACATCGACGACGTCGAGCCGGGCTCGGTGATCGTGCTCTCCAACCACGGCCGCACCGACGTCACCGTGTGGGGCGGGATCCTCTCCGAGGTCGCCGAGCACCGGGGCATCTCGGCGACGGTGATCGACGGCATCTGCCGCGACGTGCAGCGCGCCTTTGACGTCGACTACTCGCTCTACGCGCGTGCGCACTGGATGCGCACCGGCAAGGACCGCGTGCGCGCCGAGGCGATGCAGATCGCGGTCGCCGTCGGCGGCTGCCTCGTGCGCCCCGACGACGTGATCGTCGGCGACGCCGACGGGATCATCGTGCTGCCGCGCGAGCGGGCCGAGGAGATCGCGAAGCTTGCCACCGAGATCGAGTCGACCGAGCAGGCGATCAGCGACGAAGCGCTGAAGAACAACACGCGCCTCTCCGACGCGCGCGCGAAGCACGGCTACCACAACCTGCAGACCAAGCGATAGAGCGCCCGCGCCGCCGGCCTCCCGGCCCTCACGGGGCGGGGCGAGGGCTCTAAGGTGCGGACGCCCTGCGGGGCAGAGCCTCCGGCCGGCACTCCGCCGCCGGTGCAGCACGTCACGGGCGCGAGGGCGCCGGACGAAGGGAAAGGAGCACCGAGATGATCCTGGTGACCGGGGGACTCGGTTTCATCGGCCTGCACACGGCGCGGGCGCTGCTCGACCTGGGGGAGACCTGCGTCCTCACTCAGTACCGCGTGGCGCGCGAGCCCGACTTCATCAAGGACGAGGTCGGCAAGCGGGTCTTCATCGAGCAGCTCGACGTGACCGACACCGAGTCGTTCATGGCGATCGGCAAGAAGCACCACATCGACGGCATCGTCCACCTCGCGGTGCCGGGCCTCGGTGCCCTCAGCCCCGCCGACGACTTCCGCGTGAACATGAACGGCCTGCTGAACGCCCTGCAGGCGGCCCAGGACTGGGAGGTCAAGCGGATCGGGATCGCGAGCTCGCTCGCCGTCTACTCCGGGGTGCGCGAGCTCCCCTACCGCGAGGACATGCCGCTGCCGATGACCGGCGGCAACCCGACCGAGGCCTTCAAGAAGTCCTACGAGATCCTCGGCACCCACTTCGCCGGCCGCACCGGGATCGACCTCGTGAACCTCCGCATCGCTGGCATCTGGGGGCCGCTCTACCACTCGATGGCGAACCTCCCCTCCAAGCTCGTGCACGCCGCGGTGAAGGGCGAGAAGCCCAACCTCGAAGGGCCGCGCGGCGTCCCCTACGCCGAGGACGGCGGGGACATGTGCTACGTGAAGGACTGCGGGCGGGGCATCGCCCTGCTGCAGGTCGCGGAGAAGCTCAACCACCGTACCTACAACATCGCTTCCGGGCGGGCGACGAGGAACGAGGACCTCGTCGCCGCGGTCCACAAGGTGCTCCCCGACGCCGAGCTCGAGCTCCCCGCCGGCCACGCCCCGAACAGCCCCGGCGAGGTGCCCTACCTCGACCTCAGCTGGATCCACGAGGACACCGGCTTCGAGCCGCAGTACTCGACCGAGTCGGGGATCGCCGACTACGTCGGCTGGCTGCAGGCGGGCAACGCCGAATAGCCCCGCGGCGCGAAGCGCCGAGACCACTACCACGGCCCGGGCGTTTTCTGCCGGGGCCGTGGCCGTTCGAGGAGGAGCCGATGCTCGGACCCGATGAGCTGCTGAGCACCACGCGGGCGGTGCGCCGACGGCTCGACCTCGCTCGGCCCGTGCCCGAGGAGCTCGTCGAGGAGTGCCTCGCCCTCGCGCTGCAGGCACCGAGCGGCTCCAACCGCCAGGGATGGCACTTCGTCGTGGTCACCGACGGCGCGCTGCGCGCCGGCCTCGCCGCCCTCTACGCGCGGGCCTTCTCCCGCTACGAGGAGCGCATCGCGGCGGGGCCGGCCCCCGACGCGGCGACGGCGCGGGTGCACGACTCGGCGCGCTACCTCGCGGAGCACCTCGGCGAGGTCCCCGTCCACCTCGTCGCCTGCGCCGAAGGGCGCCCCGAGGGGCGGTCGACCTCCTCGCTCGCCGCCTACTTCGGCTCGATCCTGCCGGCGGTGTGGAGCTTCTGCCTCGCGGCGAGGAGCCGCGGCCTCGGCACGGCGTTCACGACGATGCACCTCTCCTACGAGCGCGAGGCGGCCGAGCTCCTCGGCATCCCCTACGACGAGGTCGCGCAGGTCGCGCTCGTCCCCGTCGGCTACCTCCTCGGCGCCGCGCTCAGGGCCGCGCCCCGCCGCGACCTCGGGAGCGTCGTCCACCGCGACCGTTTCTGAGCCGCGGCGCGCCCCTCAGAGCTCGAGCGAGGGCGGGTAGAAGATCTCCTCGAGGGAGAGCTTGCGGGGGGTGAGCCCCTGCTCGTGGGAGTAGCTCGTCATCGCCTCGAGGATCTTCCGGTTGGCCTGCACCCCGTAGGGGAAGAGGTCGCTCGAGAGCTGGGACTCGATCTCGCCGCCGACGACGCCGGCCTCGAGGAAGGGGCCGAGGTCGGTGACGACCGCCTCGCGGGCGCGCTCCTTGGCCTCGAGGAACGCGGAGTAGAGGTTGAGCATCACCCAGGGGTGCGCCTCGGCGACGTCTCGGCGCACGGCGACGCAGTGGTTGATCGGGAAGAAGCCGCTCGAGGTGTAGTAGCGGCGCGCCTCGGCGACGGGGTCGGGGAACAGGCGCCGCACGCCCGAGCCGGGGCCGAACTGGATGCGGCTCTTGTCGACGAGGTTGTTGTCGGTGATGTAGCCGAGCGCGCAGTCGAGCTCGCCGGCCATCAGCATCTCGCCGATGTTCGAGTCCGCGGGGACGTACTTGAAGTCGACGCCGTCGGGCGCGACGAAGCCGGTCGCGCCGCCGTGGCTCATCTCCGGCTGGCGCTCCATGAACCAGTGCATCTGCTCGGGGGCGACCCCGAACTCGTGCAGCAGCACGGCCCGCTTCCACAGCGCCGCGGTCTGCTGGTACTCGGGGATGCCGACGCGCTTTCCGACGAGGTCGGCGGGGGCCGCGATGCCGGCGTCCTCGCGGACGAGGATGCCGAGGTGGAAGAAGCTCCGCGAGGTGAAGACGGGGAGGCCGATCCAGGTGTCGTCGCCCCGCGCGCGGGCGATCATGAGGCTCGACATCGAGAGCTCGCTCGCCTCGAACTCCTGGAAGTGGAGCTGGCGCCAGAAGATCTCCGAGCCGTGCACCTTGCTGGCGTGCAGGTTGATCCCCTGCGGCTTCACCGCCCCGGTGAGGATCGCGCGCGAGCGGGGGTTGTCGCCGATGGCGAAGGCGAGCTCGAGGTCCGGCATCGGAATCTTCCTTTCCCCGGCGGCTTCGCGGGCGCGATCACTTCGGGCCTCGAAGCTAATGGCTCGGCGCGCGCTTCGGCCCGGGCGGCGCAGGGGCCGCGGTTAGCGTCGGGGAGGTGGAGCGCGCGCTCGAGGGGCCGGCGGCGCTGCGCGCGGCCCTTCAGGGCGGCGGCGTGCTCGTCGCACCGAGCGTCTTCGACGGCCTCTCGCTGCGTGCCGTCGAACGTGCGGGCTTTCGGGCCGCGCACGTGAGCGGGAGCGCCGGCGCGGGCTCGGCCTTCGGCCTCCCCGACATCGGCCTCGTCTCGATGACCGAGGTCGTCGAGCACGTGCGTCGCCTCGCGGCGACGACGAAGGTCCCCCTCGTCGCCGACGGCGACACCGGCTACGGGGGGCCCTCCCAGGTGGCCCGCTTCGTCTCGCTCCTCGAGAGGGCGGGCGCCGCCGCAGTGCACCTCGAGGACCAGTCCTTCCCCAAGCGCTGCGGCTTCCTCCCGGGCAAGAGCGTCGTCGACGCCGCCGAGTTCGCCGAGCGCCTCGCGGCGGCGGCCGCGGCCCGCAGCGACCCCGATTTCCTCGTGATCGCCCGCACCGACGCGCTCGACCTGCTCGGCGTCGACGAGGCGGTGGCGCGCTGCCGGCGCTACCGCGCGGCGGGCGCGGACCTCGTCTTTGTCGAGGGGATCTCGTCGCGCGACGAGCTCGAGGTGATCGGGCGCGAGGTGGCGGGACCGAAGATGCTGAACATGGTGGGCTCGATCGCCTCAGTGGAGGTCACCGACGACGAGCTCGCGGCGCTCGGCTACGCCCTCGTCATCTATCCGGCGCTGCTCGTCGACGCCGCCTCGCGGGCGATGGACGACACCCTCGGCGAGCTCGCGCGGGAGGGGCGTGCCTTCCGCGCCACCCCCTACCTCGGGCCGGTCGGGCTGGCGCGTTCGATGGGGATCGAGGCCTGGCTGCCCGGGCTCTTCGACGCCGCGCCGTGAGCCGCGCCACCCCGCCGTCCCGGACTGCGCAGGAGCGGTCGGGCGTCATGTGGGAGGGTCGGTAATCGAATCGTCACCCGAGAAGCTCGAGCTGGGCGGCCTCGTCCGCGCGATGCGCCGCGCCGACCCCTCCGACGTCGCGGACGCGATGGCCTCCGCCGCCGCCTCGCTCGGCGGCGCCGACCTCGTGCTCTACGTCGTCGACTTCGAGCAGCAGGTGCTCGAGCCGCTCCCCAACCGCTCCGCCCACGAGGAGCTGCCGCACTCCGAGGACGTGAACAGCACGGTCGCGGGGAGGGCCTTCCTACAGCGCGAGGTCGTCGCGGTCGAGCGCGCCGACGGTACGCGCGTCTGGGCCCCGATCGTCGAAGGCTCCGATGTCACCGGGGTGCTGGCGCTCACGCTTCCCGCGGGCGACCCCGCAGTGCTGGCGCAGTGCGAGGACCTCGGCGTGCTCGCCGGCTTCGCGCTCGCGATCCAGAGCCGGGTCACCGACACCTACGGGCTGCATCGCCGGCGGAAGTCGATGTCGCTGGCGGCGAGCATGCAGTGGGACCTGCTCCCACCCCTCACCCTCGCCACGCCGCGCGTCGCGGTGGCGGGCATGCTCGAGCCCGCCTACGAGGTCGGCGGGGACTGCTTCGACTATGCGCTGAACGGCTCCCAGCTCGACTTCGCCTTCATGGACTCGATGGGCCACGGGCTGCGGTCGGCGATGCTCGCCGCGCTCGCCCTCGGCTGCTACCGCCACGACCGCCGCGAGAGCCGGACCCTCGAGCACATCCACGAGAGCGTCGACCGCGTCGTCGCCTCCGAGCACCGCGGCGACGGCTTCGTCACGGGCCAGATCGGCCGCCTCGACCTCGACAGCGGCGTCCTCCACTGGATCAACGCCGGCCACCCCGCGCCGATGCTCATCCGCCACGGGCAGGTGGTCGGGGAGCTCGTCGGGCCACCGACGGGGCCGTGGGGCACCGGTCACGGCGTCTGCACGGTGCACCAGGAGCCCCTCGAGCCCGGTGACGGCGTGCTGTTCTACACCGACGGGATCACCGAGGGCCGGGGGACCGAGGGCTTCGGCACCGAACGGCTGATCGACCTCGTCGATCGCTGCGCCTTTGACGAGGTCCCCATCCCGCTCATCGTGCGGCACCTCGTCCGTGCCGTCGTCGAGCACCACGAGGGAGCGCTCCGCGACGACGCCACGGTGCTCATCGTCCGGTGGCAGAGGCCCGCCGACGACGCCGCCGACCGGTAGGGAGCGGCCGCCGCTTCAGTGCAGGATGCAGAAGTCCGACGCGCCCTGCGGGGTGGCGTCGCTCGCCGCCAGCCCCTCGACTCGGGCGCGCGCCGGGCCGTGCCCGCACCAGGCGACGAGCGCCTCGACGGCCGGCTCGGGGCCCTCGAAGTCGCCGCGCAGCCTCCCGTCGGTGAGGTTCTCGACGGTGCCCGAGACGCCGAGACGCCCCGCCTCGACGCGGCAGCTCTCTCGGAAGTAGACCCCCTGCACGAGGCCGCTCACGAGGATGATGCGCCGCACCGTCGGCGGGGCGTCGGGCACAAAGGGAACCTACCGGCCCCCTACGCGGCCGCGCGCTCGAGGGCCGCCTCGGGCTCGGCGAGGACGACGGCGAGCAGCTCGTCGACGTCGCTCACGAGGTGGAAGCGCATCGCGATGCGCACCGACTCGGGCAGGTCCTCGAGGTCGGGGCCGTTGCGGGCCGGCAGCGCGACCTCGGTGAGGCCGGCGCGGTGGGCGGCGAGCACCTTCTGCACGACGCCGCCGATCGGCAGCACCTTGCCTCGCAGCGTGACCTCGCCGGTCATCCCCACCTCGGGCCGGACGGCGCGCCCGGTGAGCAGGCTCACGAGGGCCGAGGTCATCGTGACGCCCGCCGAGGGGCCGTCCTTTGGGACCGCGCCCGCCGGGACGTGCACGTGGAAGTGGCGCCCGGCGAGGGCCTCGGGGCCGATCCCGAGCTCGGGGGCGTGCGCCCGCACGTAGGAGAGGGCGATCTCGGCCGACTCCTTCATCACCTCACCGAGCTGGCCGGTGAGGGTCAGGCCCTCGCCGCCGGCCGCGGCGTTCGCCTCGACGAACAGCACGTCGCCCCCGGCACCGGTGACGGCGAGGCCCGTGGCCACACCCGGCACGCTCGTGCGCTCGGCGACCTCGGTGAAGACCTTGCGGCGGCCGAGCCAGGAGGCGACGTCCTCCTCCCCGACGACCACCGGGGCGCTGCGCTCGCCGGAGACGATCCTGGTCGCCGCCTTGCGCAGCAGGCGGGCGATCTCCCGCTCTAGCTGGCGGACGCCCGCCTCGCGGGTGTACTCGGCGACGATGCGCAGCAGCGCGGCGTCGCTCACCTCGACCTCGGACTCGGCGAGCGCGGCGCGCTCGAGCTGGCGGGGGAGGAGGTGGTTGCGCCCGATGCGGACCTTCTCCTCCTCGGAGTAGCCGTCGAGGCGGAGCACCTCCATGCGGTCGAGGAGCGGCCCGGGGATCGTCTCGAGGACGTTCGCCGTCGCGAGGAACAGCACCTTGGAGAGGTCGAGGGGGACCTCCAGGTAGTGGTCGGTGAAGGTGTGGTTCTGCGCGGGGTCGAGCACCTCGAGCAGCGCCGAGGCGGGGTCGCCGCGGAAGTCGCTGCCGAGCTTGTCGACCTCGTCGAGGAGGAGCACCGGGTTCATCGTCCCCGCCTCGCGCAGCGCCCGCACCAGGCGGCCGGGCTGCGCGCCGACGTAGGTGCGGCGGTGGCCGCGGATCTCGGCCTCGTCGTGGGTGCCGCCGAGGGCGACCCGCACGAACTTTCGGTCAAGGGCGCGCGCCACCGACTCGCCGAGGGAGGTCTTGCCGACCCCGGGGGGGCCGACGAGGACGAGGATCGCCCCCGCGCCGCGCCCCACCGAGACGAGGCCCCGCTCGTGCTGCAGCTTGCGCACGGCGAGGTGCTCGAGGATGCGCTCTTTCACCTCGGGGAGCCCTTCGTGGTCCTCGTCGAGGATCGCGGCGGCGGCCTTCACGTCGAGGTTGTCCTCGGACTCGACCCCGAAGGGGAGCTCGAGGACGGTGTCGAGCCAGGTGCGGATCCAGCCGCCCTCCGGGCTCTGCTCGTTGGTCCGCTCGAGGCGCCCGATCTCGCGCTCGACGGCCTTGCGCACCTCGTCGGGGAGGGTCGCCTGCTCGGCGCGGCGGCGGTAGCCGGCGGGGTCGTCGGCCCCTTCCTCGCCCTCCTCGGAGAGCTCGCCGAGCTCCTTGCGGATCGCGTCGAGCTGGCGGCGGAGGAGGAACTCGCGCTGTGTGCGCTCCATCCCCTCCTCGACGTTGGTCTTGATCTGCTCGCGCAGCGTCAGGTCGGCGAGGACCTCGCGCGCCCAGCCGAGCACGAGGCGCAGGCGCGCCTCGACGTCGAGCGCCTCGAGCACCTCCAGCTTCTGGGCGAGGGTGAGGTCCGGCGAGTAGCCCGAGAGGTCGGCGATCTCGCCGGGCTCGGTGGCCTCGCGCAGCTCGCTCGCCAGCCGGTGCGCACCGCTGGTGAGGAGGATGTTCTCGAGCACGGCGCGGTACTCGCGGGCGAGCTCGCGCACGGCGTCGGTGATCGGGGCCTGCTCGACCGCGTCGACCTGCACCCACAGCGCGTCGCCGGTGCTCGGCACCGCCGCGCCGACGTGCACCCGCTCGACGCCGCGCAGCACGACCGCGAGCGGCCCCTTCGGGATCTCGCCGCGCTCGAGGATCTCGGCGACGACGCCGATCGAGGAGTAGCGCCCCTCCAGGTGGGGGACGAGGAGGAGGCGGTCCGAGGCGGCTCGCGCCGCCTCGGCGGCGGCACGCGCCTCGTCGGACTCGAGGGCGAGGGTGAGCATCATCCCAGGGAGCACGACCCCCGAGGTGAGGGGGAGCAGCGGCAGGGTCTGGCGGAGTTCAGGCATCTTCTCCTCGCCGTTCAGCGGGTGTAATTTCGATTACGCGTCGTTGCGTGAATGTTCTAACGCCCCCGGGGCCGCGGTATTCCGCCCCCCCTCGACAGGCCTGCGGGTGCTCAATACGATCGGCTGGGCCGGGCGTCCGCCGCGGCGCGGAGGGGAGCCACATGGGCAACATCGAGCTCGGCGCGGCGCTGTCGGGGAACGCGAGGACCGAGCCGGTCCACCAGGGGCGGGTGAAGGCCCAGGGGATCGACCTGCACGTCACCAAGGTCCACCCCTCGGAGATGTTCTGGCGCCAGCTCCACTTCCAGGAGTTCGAGGTCTCCGAGATGTCGATGTCCTCGCTGCTCGCGGCGCGTGCCCACGGCGACGACACCTGGGTCGCGCTCCCGGTCTTCACCTCCCGGCAGTTCTTCCACACCGGCATCCTCGTGCGCGCCGACGCCGGCATCGCGAAGCCCGAGGACCTCGTCGGCAAGCGCGTCGGCGTCCCTGAGTACCAGCAGACCGCGGCGCTCTGGGGACGCGGTGTCCTGCTCCACGAGTTCGGGGTGAAGCCCGAGGACCTCCACTGGTTCATGGAGCGCCCCCCCGAGCAGAGCCACGGCGGCGCGACCGGCTTCACGCCCCCCGCCGGGGTGCAGCTCGACTACGTCGACCGCGACTCCAACATCGGCGAGATGCTGATGGCGGGCACCCTCGACGCGACCCTCCTCTACATCGCCGACCGCAACCTCGTCGACCGCAGCCGTGCCGACCTCAGCACCGGCACGACGATCACCCGCCTCTTCCCCGACCCCCGTGCCGAGTCGATCCGCTACTACGAGAAGACCGGCTTCTACCCGATCAACCACTGCGTGGTCGTCCGCCGGGACGTCGTCGAGGCGTACCCGTGGGTGGTGCTCAACCTCTACTCGATGCTCCTCGAGGCCAAGCAGCTCGCGCACGCCGAGGCGCTCGCCACCGCGACGCCCTACCGCGAGGCTGGGCTGCTCAGCGGCGAGAGCCTGCAGGCGCTCCACAAGGACCTCTTCCTCTACGGCGTGCAGGCCCAGCGGGAAACCCTGGAGACGATCACCGAGTACTCCCACGAGCAGGGGCTGACGCCGCGCCGCCTCGGCCTCGAGGAGCTCTTCTACCCGCCGACGCTGGAGCTGTAGCGATGGCCGCCTTCAGCGGGGACAAGGCGCGACTCGCCGCCGAGATCGCGCAGTCGTGCCGGATCATGGGCAAGCTCGGCCTCACCCACGCCGCCCTCGGCCACGTGAGCTACCGCCCCGAGGGCGCCGACACCGTCCTCATCAAGGGGAAGGGGGTCGACGAGGCGGGGCTGCGCTACACCTCGGTCGACGACATCTTGGAGATCGACTTCGACGCCGAGAAGGTGGGCGGCCCCGACGGCCTGCAGCCGCCGTCGGAGAGCTTCATCCACCTCTGGCTCTACAAGCTGCACCCCGAGGTGCGCTCGGTCGCGCACATCCACCCCGTCCCCGCGGTGCTGCTCACGATCGGCGAGCGGGAGATCGTGCCGATCGTCGGCGCCTTCGACATCGGTGCCGCGCAGATGGCGATCGAGGGGGTGCCGACCTACCCGAGGAGCGTCACCGTCGCCAACGACGAGCTCGGCGAGGGGCTCGCGACCTTCATGGGCGACCACAAGGTGACGATGATGCGCGGCCACGGGATCAGCGCGACGGGCTCGAGCGTCGCCGACGTCACGGTGCGCTGCGTGACCGCTAACCGCCTCGTCTCGATGATGTACCAGGCCTGCCTGATCGGCGACCCGCAGCCGATCCTCCCCGAGGACCAGGAGATCATCTCCGCCCCCCTCGACCCGGCGCGCCCGCGCGGCTCGGCGGGGGGCGAGGTGGGGATGCTCGCCGCCTATCGCTACTACCGGAGCCTTGCCGACGAGGAGGCCCTCGCCTAGCCCTCGGCCAGCTCCGACCGCCTGGAGGTTCCTCTCGCCGAAACCACAGCTTGGCCGTCTAGCCTGTCCCGCCATCCCCGGGGTAGTTGCACGGCGGGGGCAGGATCGAGCGAGGGGCGGGTTCGCGGGCGTGGAGAACGGGCAGACTTCGGCGGCATTGGCGCGCGTCGCGGCGGCGGTCGGCTCGGTCGTCGTCGGCAAGGAGGCAGCGCTCGAGCAGCTCCTCGTGGCGCTGCTCTGCCGGGGGCACGCGCTGTTGGAGGACGTCCCCGGCGTCGGCAAGACCCTCCTCGCTCGCTCGCTCGCCACGGTGAGCGGCGCCTCGTTCGGGCGCGTGCAGTTCACCCCCGACGTGCTCCCCTCCGACGTCACCGGTTCGAGCGTCTACAACCAGAAGAGCGGCGAGTTCGAGTTCCGCGCCGGGCCGGTCTTCACCCAGGTCCTGCTCGCCGACGAGATCAACCGGGCCACCCCGCGCACCCAGTCGTCGCTGCTCGAGGCGATGGAGGAGCGGCAGGTCACCGTCGACGGCGAGACCCGCCGCCTCCCCGAGCCCTTCTTCGTCGTCGCCACGCAGAACCCCGTCGACCTCGAGGGGACCTTCCCCCTCCCCGAGGCCCAGCTCGACCGCTTCCTCGTGCGCGTCGACCTCGGCTACCCGAGCCTCGCCGAGGAGCACGAGATCCTCACCCGCTACGAGCGGGCCGACCCGCTCGCCACGCTCACGGCCGTCACCTCCCCCGAGGAGATCGTGGCGCTGCAGGCCGCCCGCACCGAGGTGCTCGTCTCAGAGGAGGTGCGCGACTACCTCCTCGACGTCGTGCGGGCGACCCGTGGCGATGCGCGGGTCCGCCTCGGGGCGAGCCCCCGCGCCGCCCTCGCGCTGCACCGTGCGGTGCAGGCCCGCGCCCTCATCGCGGGCCGCGCCTTCGCCCTCCCCGACGACGTGAAGGCGCTCGCCGGGGCGGTCCTCGCCCACCGCCTCGTCCTCTCCGCGCAGGCGCGCCTCAGGGGCGTGAGCGAGCTGCAGGTGGTGGCGAGCATCGTCGACGGGACGAACGTCCCCGTCGAGGAGCTCGATCCCGAAGCCAGCCCCGCGAGCTGAGCCGCCCCGCGATGAACTGGCTCTGGGACCTCAACCCCGAGCTCGTCGCCATCGTCGTCTTCGCCGGCATCGCCGGCGTCGGGGGCTGGCTGCATGCCGCGGCGCTCGCCCTCTTCGGGGCGCTCGGCCTCATGGCGAGCCTCGTCCTGTACCTCTGGCAGCGGACCTGCCTCGTCGGTCTCGCCTACTCGCGCCGCCTCTCCCAGCACCGCGCCGAGTTCGGGGAGCACGTCACCTTGGAGAGCGAGCTCGTGAACGACAAGCTCCTCCCGCTCCCCTGGATCCGGGTGACCGACGTCGTCCCCGAGCGGCTCGACTTCCCCGGCCTCTCGGTGGAGCACCGCGAGGAGGAGGGGGACCGGGCGCTCCTGCAGGCCTTCTCGCTCCTTCCCTTCCAGCGCTCGCTCCGCCGCATCGAGATCGTCTGCGACCACCGGGGGCGCCACCTCTTCGGCGGCAGCGAGGTGCGCTCGGGCGACCCCCTCGGCCTCCGCCACCGCGTCGCCCGCCAGGAGCGGGCCGACGAGCTCGTCGTCTACCCGAAGATCCTCGCCGTGCCGCCGCTCGACCTCGCGGCGCGCACCCCGATCGGCGAACGCCGCGCCCGCTCGCTGCTGCTCGCCGACCCCACCCGCATCGCCGGCATGCGTCAGTACCGCGCCGGCGACCCCCTCCGCCACGTCGACTGGCGGGCGACGGCGCGCTCGGGGGAGCTCCTCGTGCGCGACTTCGAGGCGACGACGAACCCGCGGGTGGCGGTCTTCTTCGATCTCGACCAGTCGGGCTCAGAGGGCGCCGAGGAGGCGCGGGAGTTCTCGCTCAGCCTCGCCGCCTCCTTCGTGGTGCACTTCGGGGGCAAGGGCCTCCCGGTCGGCCTCTTCGGGCCGGGCCTCGCTGACGGCGACCCCGTCGCCGCCGACCCTTCGAGCGCCCCCGACGCGATCGGCCGGATGCTCGAGCTGCTCGCGCTCTGCGAGCCCGACCCGCAGGCGAACCTCGCCGGGGTGCTGAACCTCGAGAGCCGTCGCCTCCGCCGTCAGGCGCTCGTGCTCGTGATCTCCTCCCGCTTCTCGCCGACGGTGCTCGGCGTCCTCGCCGAGGTGCGCCGCCGGGCCCCGGTGACGGCGCTGTTCGTCGACGGCCCGGGGTCGCTCGCCCCCCCGGCGGGCACGGTCGACGCGATCCTCCGCACCGAGCGGCCACGCGACTGGCGGCGAAGCGATGCGCTGGCGCTCACCGAATAACCCGCTCCCTGCGGCGGCGCTCGCGGCGAGCGAGGCGACGTGGATCGCGCTCGTCATCTCCGCGCTCGTGAACACCACGGGCACCCTGCGGATGGACGTCCCCTACCTCGCCCTCGCCCTCCCCGCGGCGGCGGGCGCGCTCGTCGGGCGGGCGATGCGCTGCGTGCGCGCCCCGCTGTGGCCACGGGTCGTCCTCGGGAGCGTCGCCGGCCTCGCCGTGATCGCCCTCGGCGCGGGGGCGCTCGCCTCGCGCAGCGTCGCGGGGGCCTTCGGGCGGGTCGCCGTCGACCCCTTCAGCGTCCGCGGCGCGACCCCCTCGGCGGTCTCGACGATCGCGTGGCTCGCGGTCGCGGTGGTGGTGCTGCGGGGCGTCGTTCTCGGCCTCTCGCACGGCTCGTTCCGCCAGATCGGACGCTCCGCGGCGTGGACCGGCCTCGCCTTCCTCACCCTGTTCATCGTGCTCGCCGCGGTGCCCGGCCGCGCGCTGCACGCCGCGACGCGCGGCGCCGGGCCGCTGTTCGTCGTCTACTTCCTCGAGGTCTTCCTCCTCGGCTACGTGATGCGCAACCGCGAGGCGTCGTCGGTAGGGGCCGGGATGACCCGCGGCGGCGACCGCCGGGTGTGGGGGGCGATCCTCCTCGTCCCGGTGATCGTCGTCGTCGGCGCCGGCTTCCTCGCCGCCGCCGCGCTCGGCGCCTGGGGGAGCGGCCTCACGACCGCGGCTCTCGACGCCGGGCACGCCCTCGGCGGGGCGTTGCGGGCGGCCGGCCTCGGGCTCGTCTTCGCCATCGTGCACGTCACGTTGGGCATCGCCGCGGGGATCGGGGCGATCGTCGGGCTGTTCGTCCACCACCCGATCCCGAAGGGCGGCGCGCTGCACGCGGCGAAGAGCGCGAAGCCCCCGAAGGTCTACCCGCCGCCGAAGATCCCCCCCTTCGTCGGCGGCATCGTGGCGGCCGGCCTCCTCGGGGGGCTGGCGGTGCTCGTCATCCGCCACCGCCCACCGCGCGCCAAGGCGCCGAAGGTGGCGACGCCCCCCGAGCTCGTGAGCTCGGTCTTCACCTGGGGGAAGCTCTTCGCGCTCCTCTTCGCGGCCGCCCGGCGCCTCCTCTCCCGCCTGGGCTCGCGGCTCTCCCGGCGCCGTGCGCCGCGGCGCCGGACCGCGCACCCCGTCGGGGTGCGCGGCGACTACCGCCGGGTGCTGCTCGCCGCGCACGAGGCGGGCCGCGGGCGCTCCCTTTCCGAGACGCCGCGGGAGTTCGCGAGCCGCGTCGCGCCCGAGCTCGGCGAGGGGGCGGAGCTGCTGGCGGGCCTCACCGACCGCTACGAGCGCGCCCGCTACGCCGGCGCGCCCTCCGAGGGGGGCTCGGAGGGCGCGGCCGACGTCCTCGTGGCGGCGTTCGCCGCCCTCGTCGGCGGCGCGGCGGACGGGCCTGCGGTGGCGGCAGCGGGTACAACTTCTTCTGACTGACGGGGAGGCGCGATGGCCGAGGACGAGATCGAGAGCGGCGCGGCGGCGGAGCTGCCCGCGGAGCCGCAGCCGCACCGCATCGAGAAAAGCGGTTCGGGTGCCGCCTGGGTCGGGGCGGGGGCCGGCGCGGTCGTCCTCGCGGCGCTGATCGTCTTCATCGCGGAGAACGCGAAGGCGGTGCACGTCACCTTCCTCTTCCTCCACGCGCAGCTCGACCTCGGCCTCGCGCTGCTCATCGCCGCGCTCGTCGGCGCGGTGCTCGTCCTCATCATCGGCACGGTGCGGATCCTCGTGCTGCGCCGCCTCGCCAAGCGTCACGGCGTCGAGGACGTCGCCGCCTTCCGCCGCCTCGGTCGTGCCGTCGCCCGCCGCCGCGGCGAGCGCCCACCCGGTTAGGCGACGACGCCCGCCGAGTAGAGGCCGGCGATCGCCGCCTCGGCGTAACCGAGGGTGGCGAGGACCTCGCGCGTGTGCTCGCCAAGGAGCGGCGGCGGCCCGCTCGGCCCGAGCTGGTCGCCGGCGCCCGCCAGCGGGTAGCCGGTCCCCACGTACTCGCCGACGGTCGGGTGCTCGAGGCGGACGAGCTGGCCGCGCTCGGCGACCCAGGGGTCGTCGTAGAGCTCGCCGGTGGTGTTGATCGGACCGCAGGGGACCCCGGCGGCGACGAGGCGTTCGAGGAACTCGGCGCGCGTCCCGCTCGCGAAGCGCGCTTCGAGCAGCTCGGCGAGGGCATCGCGGTTGGCGACGCGCCGCTCGTTGGAGGAGAAGCGCTCGTCGTCGGCGATCGGGAGGCCGAGCGCTGCGCAGAACTGCTGCCAGAGGCGCTCGGAGCCGACGGCGACGTTGATCGCGCCGTCGCTGCAGCGGTAGGCCTGGTAGGGGGTGATGATCTGGTGCGCGGTCCCCATCGGCGCCGGCGAGCTGTCTCGGTAGAAGTGCAGGCCGGTGGCGTAGACATGCAGCGCCAGCTGCGCCTCGAGGAGCGAGACGTCGAGGTACTGGCCCCTGCCGGTCGACTCGCGGGCGTAGAGCGCCATCAGCACCCCGATGATCGCCCAGTTGCCGGCGTTCAGGTCGGCGATCGGCAGGCCGATCTTCACCGGCTCGCCGCCCGGCTCGCCGGTCGCCGCCATCAGCCCGCCCATCCCCTGGGCGATGAGGTCGTAGCCGGGCCGGTCGCGGTAGCGACCGCTCTGACCGAAGCCCGAGATGGCGACGTGCACGATGCGCGGGTTCAGGGCGGCGAGCGCCGGGTAGTCGAGGCCCCAGCGCTCGAGGGTCCCGGGGCGGAAGTTCTCGACGACGATGTCCGCGCCCTGTGCGAGGCGGCGGATGATCTCCTGGCCCTCGGCGCGCTGCAGGTCGATGACGACGCTCTTCTTGTTGCGGTTCGCCGAGAGGAAGTAGAGCGACTCCGGCGCGTCCTCCGGGCCGACGAAGGGAGGCCCCCAGAGCCGCGTGTCGTCCCCGTGACCCGGCGGCTCGACCTTCACGACCTCGGCGCCGAGCTCCCCGAGGAACTGGGTGCAGTAGGGGCCGGCGAGCACGCGCGAGAGGTCGAGGACCTTGATGTGCTCGAGGACGCGGGCCATTGCGCCGGGATGCTAACGGGGCACCGCCCGCGGCTCAGGGGCGTGCCCCTCCGACCCTCGCGGTGGGCACGCCCGAGAGCGGGAAGACTTGTCGCGTGGCGAAGCTGAAGCTGGACCTGCACGACATCTACAACCGCGGCCACGACATCGACGCCGCGCTGCGGGGGATCATCGACGAGGCGGTCCGCATCCACGCGAGCGAGGTCGAGATCATCCCCGGCAAGGGCTCCGGGGCCCTCAAGAAGCACGTGCTGCGCTTCCTCGACGAGCCCGAGATCAAGGCGCTCTACCACCGGGTCGAGAAGGACTCGAAGAACTTCGGCCGCCTGTTCGTCCACTTCCGCTGGAAGTAGCAGAAAGTGGCCAAAATCTGCTACGAGCTGCTCTTTTGTCGGTCGGGGACACCAGTCTGACGCAGATCTGACGCAGCGGATTGAAACACCTCGTCGACTGCCGACCGGGTGCGATCCTCGCTGCCGGGACGCGGCCTCCGCCACGGTTAGTCGTCGGTAGCCTGCAGGACGTGTCGGGAAGTATTCGTCACTATCGGCGCTACCAGCGCTTCCCCGTCTATCCCGTAGGTGTGCCGCGACCTCGCAGTCGCCGCGTGCGCCAGCCTGACCAGAAACCGCGGACTTGGCGGAGTCGAGCCGGCGCCTGGATCCTCCGGCTCCTCGGGGGCTAGGAAGCACTCGTTGTTGCGTATCCCAGACGCCCGGAGATCGCGTCCCGCGTGGAGGCTGTCGCACAGATGGACAGCAGTGCGGACCTCAACGTGGATGACTCGAGCGACATCACTCGCTGATCAGGGTCGGATCCATCGATAGCCGCCGATCAAGCCATCCGGAGCCGGTGATTTCGCACCTTGAAGAGGTTGTGAACGGTGCAGATGAGTCTCCACTCGCTGGTAGCAAGCACGATGCCGCGTCCCGACAGTCGTCGGAAGCGGAGGTTCGCTTTGATGTTGCCGAAGACCGGCTCGGTCGTCACCTTCCGGAGCGCGTAGCGGCGCCGTCCTTCGGGTGAGTCGAGCCGTTCGAGCATCTGTTTACGTAGCACTGCGGGGTCGCCTCGCCCCCGCTGCCGGTTGGTGAACAACCTCCACGCCCAGGCCGCGGAGATGTCCATCTCGACTGCTGCTGCGGGGAGCGAGAGCTCGCCTCGTTCGACACGAGCAAAGATTGCCTCCCGAAGCTCGAGCCGAGTGTCGCCAGGTTCGAGATTGCCGTTGACCACGGGCATCGGGGTGACGAGTAGCTCTGCGTCGACATCCATCGTCACGTTCTCGACATTCCAGTAACCGGTGTCGGCAGCGAAGGTCGCGGCTGGTGCAGCGCCGGCACGTGCGAGGTTCTCCTCGGTTGCGCGCACCATCGGGATGAACATCGTCGTGTCGCTCGCGGCGTTCGTCACCTCGGCGGCCACGATGACCTGGTCAGCGCTGACCGCGGCCTGCGCGTTGTAGCCCTGGATGAAGTGGCCGTGACTGCGCAACGGACGGGAGTCCGGATCGGTCGGGTTCGCGATCCGTTCCTTCGCGCGGCCACTCGTTGGTGACGGCTTGGCGCCCGAGAGCTTGTGCCCGAGCTCGGCCTCCTTTTGTGCACGGGCGGCGAGACGGAACTCATAGTCCGAAGCGTCGGCCTCGTCGAGCTGGCGAAGCGCCTCGGCAACGCGAGCCCGGCGGCCATCGCGACGTCGCCAGCGATCCGGAAGCTCGTCGCCGCGGGCGTCGCCCAGTCGCTCGTCGTCATCGTGGTCGACCTGCTCTGCTTCGCCCAGGACCTCCTCGGCGAGCTGTCGGCGCGTCCGGTTTGCCGCCAGCGACGCGTTGGCCTCGAGTTTCGTGCCATCGATCGAGACCACGCCCGACATGACGAGCCCTTCGGAGACGCAGAGTCCGAGCACCTGAGCGAACAGGTCGCAGAGCGCATCGGCGTGTCGGCGACGAAAGCGCGCGAGCGTCGCGTGGTCGAACTGCTGGTTCGCGGCGACGACCCGGAAGGCGACGTCCTCTATGAGCCGCTGCTCGATCCGTCGCGAGGAGCGCTCACCGACGCTGTAGGCGTAGAGCAAGGCGGCGAGGACCGTGGCTGGGTCGTAGGCCGCGCCGCCGCGGCCGTCCTCACGGAGTCCCGCGTAGAACGCGGTGAGGTCGAACTGCGCGACGACATCGAGAATGAAGTACGCGAAGTGGTCCTCGGGCAGCCAGTCAGCGACCGACGGCGGTAGCAGATAGAGCTGGTCGCGGTCGGCTTCGCGCAAGTTGATCGCCATGGACAATTGTCTCGCGCGCCCTCGGAAAACGCGAGTACCGAGGCATTCGTGCGACAGCCTCCGTGGTGGTGTAAATCGTCAGAGACGAGCTGACCCGACGTAGCAATGCACTCACTCGTTCTTCTATCTGTGCTTCTCGCCGCGCAGACGAGAGGTGCGACGGGCGGTAGAGCGCGGAGTCAGACGCGGCTCCGACTGCCGACGCAAAAGCGCCTCGTAACGCCGGGATTGGGTGCAGCGACGCGCTGTGCCGACGGAACGCCTGCTATCGTTACATGTAACGAAGGAGGCATCATGGCTCCAATAGGTGCATCGAGACATCGCGTCGCTGAACACCGCGCGCGCTTGCGTGCCCAGGGGCTGCGGCCCGTGCAGATCTGGGTGCCTGACGTGCGTGCTCCGGGATTCGCAGCAGAGGCGCACCGCCAGGCGAGGGCTGTCGCTGCGAGCGAGCACAGTGCTGACGACCAAGCTTTCGTCGATTCGGTGTCGCTCTGGCCCGAGGAGTGAGACGAGGCGAGATCTGGACCGTCGCCGGTGGCAGTGACTACGCCGGCAAACCGAGGCCAGCAGTCGTCCTCCAAGACGACAGGTTCGATACCGACTCCGTGACGGTATGTCCGTTTACGACTGACCGCACTGAGGCGCCACTGTTTCGGGTGGAGATCGAGCCGGGCACTGACAACGGGCTGAACCAGGCGTGCCGGCTCATGGTCGACAAGATCACGACGGTCCGTCGTTCGCGGCTCGGTGATCGTATAGGCGAGCTTTCCGATGCCGACATCGTCCGGCTCAATCGGGCCGTCGTCGTCTTTCTCGGTGTTGCTTCGAGCGGCTGAACGGGTCCCTCGGGCCAGTCCGATAACGCGACTGTCGCTCGACCACCGAGGTGCCCCACAACAGTGAATGGGCCTGAATCGGTTGGCTGCTCCTCGGTGCACCCGAGCGCGGCGGCGCTCGGTCATGATTCGGCGGGAGTGAGCGAGAGGGCGAGCTCCACAGCCTCCTCCCGCTGCAGCGGGCAAGGCTGAATCTCGGCCCGGATGCCTCCCACCACCGTTCGGACATTGCGGACACACGATGTCGGGTCGACGCTCGAGATCTCGACCACGCGGCCATCGCGCTCGACCGGTATCCAGTCGATGTGCGTTGGTCGCTCCTCGGCCTCGACGGGCGCCTCGGCGATGGTGAAGCCCACCCCCGGACCTTTGATGTAGATCAAGGCGACGCGGGGAGGACCGTCTCCTTCCTCGAAGACGGCTCCGCCGCTGAAACGCCAGCCTTCCGGCACCCGCGGGACGAGGACCTGGAAGGGCACCGCCTCAACAATCTCGGACAATTGCCGGTAGTGGCGAGGTCCAGGAGTGGACGGCAGCACGCGGCCGCTCGGCGGCGCGAACAGTGCGTCGTCGAATGCCTCTGGGAAGTCGAGATCGGTGACCTCCCTCTCGAGAATCGGCTCACCCCGGTAGTAGTTGATGCGCCTCAGGGTGCAGCCGGTCGCAAGATCGATAATTAGTCGATGCTCGTTGCCGAGATCGAAGGCACGCGCCGCTCGCGGCCGGGGTGCTTCGTGCACGAGCTCGAAATCGATCGGCGTGAACAGGACCGTCGCCGCCGGTCGGCCGGAGTACTCACCGACGGCCTCGACTTCGAGGCTGCCTGGCTCGCTCGACCAGGAGGAATCGCACACCCAACCTGCATGCACGGGACGAGCCATGCTGCGGTTCTCCAGCGACCGGCTGCCGAGACCGTCGGCGTTCTCCCACCAGAAGATTGAGCCGTCGGTCGCTGCGATCCCCGAGAGCTGCGCTGCGCGGCGACCCTCACCGACGCCCTCCTCCCGGTAGCGCGCGGGACGAAGGGTCGAAAACGGGTCTCGCCAAGACTGCGCGTCGAGTTCCATCCACGTTTCGCCGTGCCAGTTCGGCTGGTTCGAGGGAACCCTCGTCCGTCCCTCGGACGGGACGAATGTGCGGCCGAGGGCCCGCTCACGTTCCTCGGTCATTGCCCGAGCGCCCGGGCCACTTGTCTGTCGTGTAGCCACGTGGACACGGCGAATTGCCATCGGCAGGTCGTGCGCCAACACGAACAGGTCACCCAGCTCAATCGCTGGCTGTGTGGCGTCGCGATTGGCGAACAGATTGGACCTCGCCGTCGAGTAGGTCTCGCCCGTCCGTGACATGCGCTCGCGAACGAGTCGCTTCAGGTCTTTCTCTTCCCTCGGCATCGAAACCTCCGGCGCCGACGAAGACGCCCCAGCAGCGCAGTTTCGCCGACGGCGGTCGGTCTTAGGCGGGCCGGTTCGGGAGTGTGCCCCCCTTTGCCCCTGGGCCGGCTCCGCTGGGAGGAGCCGATGGGGTTGTGCGATGAACCCTCGCTGAACCGATTCTCGGACCTCTTGGTCGACCAGTCAGGGGACTTCGCAGGTATCACCTATCGCGTATACACGTGTGATCCATCGTGCATCCCCGCGCCGTCCGCGACATCTCACCCGTTGACGCAGTTCTGACACGCGAGCATGGAAACTCGAGGTCACCAACGGTCAACAGTGGACCATCAAACTACCTGGTCAGGAGCCACTTCTACGGACTCGGCCTCGTTGTCGGACTGCCTCTGTCACTTCCGCTGGAAGTAGCAGAAAGTGACGAAAAACGAAGCCGTCGTCGCCTCGCCTCGGGCCCCTGCGGATCACTGCGAGGTCGACAGGCGGCGCGCGTTCCGAGCCCGAGCAGCCTCGAGGGCGCTTGTGGCTGCGGCCGCGGGCGAGACGATCGTGGCGCGGGGTTGGCCCGCAGGCTTTAAGGTCGCGCCGAACCGGAGGGAGCATCATGGAGATCTCGGTCAGCCTGCCCACAAGCCTCCCCGCCAAGGGCGTCATCACCTGGGCGCGGCGCGCCGAGGGTGCCGGTTTCAAGATCCTCACCTCGGGCGACCGCATGATCACGACCGACCTCGAGACTCTGGTCTCCTTCGCCGCGGTGGCCGCCTGCACCGAGCGGATCGAGCTCATCACCTCGGTGATCCTCTCTCCGCTGCGGGCCAACCACCTCGCCTTCGCCCGTGAGGTGGCGACGCTCGACCACTTCTCCGAGGGGCGGCTCACGCTCGGCCTCGGTGTCGGGTCGAGGGCCGAGGACTATGCCGAGTCGGGGGTCGACTTCCATCGCCGCGGTGCGCTGATGGACGCGCAGCTCGAGCGGATCACCTCGATCTGGCGGGGGATGCTCCCCGAAGTCGGCCCCGCCCCGTACACGCCGGGCGGCCCGCCGATCCTCTTCGGGGGCCGCGCGCCCGCGGTGCTGCAGCGAGTCGCGCGCTGGGGCGCGGGGTGGATCTGCCCGACTTCGGGCGGCGTCGAGGGCTTCACCGTGGCCAAGGAGGAGCTCGCAAAGCTCTGGGAGGCCGAGTCGCGCGACCGCCGCCCGCGGCTGTTGGCGAACGGGCCCCGCTACGCACTCGGCGCGAAGGCCGAGGCCGCGGCAGACGAGGCCGTCCGCGCCTACAACGCCGCGCACGCCACCTCGTCAGTGACCCAGACGCTGCGGCCCGTGATGACGAGCGGCGAGGAGATCCGTGAGCAGATGGCGGCGTTCGCCGCGGCCGGCTGCGACGTGCTCTGCCTCTCGCCGGCGGAGTACGAGCCGGAGCAGATCGAGCTGCTCGCCGAGGCGATCGGCCTGTAGTCAGCCGCGGCGCGCCACCGCCTGGCCGTAGGCGGCGTCGGCGCCACCGAGCCCGCAGTACAAAAAGAGCGAGACCTCGTCGTCGCCCCGCGCCGGCACCCCTTCGCCGAGCAGGCGGCCGAGCGCCACGAGGGGCAGGCCGGCGAGCTCGCTGAGCGGCGAGGTGAGGTCGTCGGGCGCGTCGCTCACGACGCGGCGGGTGCGGACGAGCAGCTCCGCCGGTGCCTCGTGGGCGGACGTCGTCTTCGCTCCGATCGAAGTCACGTGGGCCCTGGGAGCGACCCAGTCGGCCTCGATCACGGGCTCGCGGCTCGTCGTGCACAAGATGACGACGTCCATGGCATCGGTCGCCTCGCGCGCCGAGCCGACGGCGACGGCGTCGAGGGAGAGCTCGTCGCGGGCCCGTGCCGCGAAGGCCTCGCGGTGAGCAGGATTGGGGCTGAAGACGGAGAGCGCAGCGACCTCGCGCGCCCCCGTCAGCCCCCAGATCTGCGCCCATCCGTTGCGGCCGCTCCCGAGCAGGCCGACGCGCAGCGCCCCGGGACGGGCGAGGAGGTCGGCGGCGACGGCGGCGACCGCCCCGGTCCGCCGTGCCCCGATCTCGTTGCCGACGATGACGGCGTCGATCGCGCCCTGTGGCGTCCAGGTCACGGTGAGGTGCTCGAGCGGGGCGTTGGCCGGCCCGGCGACCCGCAGGCCGACACCCCGCTCACCGTCGCCACCGGCCCCGAGGATGAGGCGCACGTCTCCGACGTTGAGCGAGAGCCGCGGTGGCGAGTGGTACTCGCCCCGCTCGTGGGCGAGGAGCGCCTCGCGCATCGCCGCCACCGCCTCGGCGGGGGTGAGGGCGAGGGCGTCGTCGTCGGTGAGGATGCGCACGGGAGGCTCCTTGTGGGGTTCTTCGTCCGATCCTCCTACCATGCTCGACGATGGCCCGCCTGCTCCTCCTCCGCCACGGTGAGTCGGCGTGGAACGCCGTTGGACGCTGGCAGGGCCACGCGGACCCGCCGCTCAGCGCCCACGGCGAGGAACAGGCACGGCGCGCCGGCGAGGCGCTCGGGGGGATCGGCCGGGTCGTCTCCTCGGACCTGCGGCGGGCGCGGCGTACCGCGGAGCTGCTCGCCGCGGCCTCGGTGCTCGGGGAGGCCTACCCCGAGCTGCGCGAGCGCGACGTCGGCGTCTGGTCGGGCCTCACCAACTCCGAGGTCGACCGGGACTACCCCGGTGACCGCGCCGCGGGCCGCACCCCGCCGGGCTGGGAGAGCGACGAGGCGCTTGTCGGGAGGGTCCTCCCGGTCCTCGAGCGCCTTGTCACCGGAGACGAGGCCGCGGTGCTCGTCGTCGCGCACGGCGGGGTGCTGCGCGCCGTCGAGCACCGTCTGCGCGGCGAGGCGGCGACCGCAGGCAACCTCTGCGGCTACTGGATCGAGGCCGACGGCGGGCTGCGCGTCGGCGAGCGGGTGCGCTTGCTCGAGGGCTGAAGCGGTCGCCTCAGGCGACGCCGTGCGCGCGCGAGGGCGTGTCCGCGTCGTCCGCGGAGGCGGGCGCGAGGCGGTCGACCTCGGCGATCTCGTCGGCGCTCAGCTGCCAAGCGCCGGCGGCAGCGTTGGCCCGCGCCTGCTCGCCCCAGGTGGCGCCGGCAATCACCGAGACGACGCCGGGCTCGGCGAGCAGTCGGGCGAAGGCCAGCTCCAACACGGCGTGGCCGCGCGCCTCGGCGAAGGCGGTGAGCGCCTCGACGACGTCGAAGTTGTGCTCGGTGAAGACCGCCGCCTTGCGCTCGGGGCTGGCGGCCGCGAGCCGCGTCCCTTCCGGGAGCGGCTCGCCGCGGCGGAACTTGCCGGTCAGCAGGCCGTGGTAGAGGGGGAAGTAGGCGTTGAAGGCAACGCCCGTGGCGACGCACTCGGGGAGCACGTCGAACTCGGCCTTGCGGTTGAGGAGGTTGTAGTCGTTCTGGACGCTCACGAAGCGGGGCGCTCCCCCCGCCACCGCCGCCTCGGCGGCGCGCAGCTGGGCGACGGAGAAGTTGGAGCAGCCGATCTCGCGCACCTTGCCCTCGGCGACGAGCTCCCCGAGGGCGGCGAGGGTCTCGCCGATCGGCGCGTCGGGGTAGGGGTGGTGGAGCTGGAAGAGATCGATCACCTCGACCCCGAGGCGGCGGAGGCTCGCCTCCGCCGACCGCCGGACGTGCGAGGGAGGGCCGTCGTACTTGGTCGCGATCACCGCCTCGTCACGGTGGCCGGCGAGCGCGCTGCCGAGACACTCCTCGCTCCTGCCGTCCGCATAGGAGTCGGAGGTGTCGAAGTAGTTGATCCCGGCCTCGAGCGAGGCGTGCACGACCTCCGCGCTCTGTTCCTCTTGGAAGCGGATGCCGAAGTTGTTGCACCCCATTCCGACGACCGAGACCGAGAGGCTCCCGATGCTGCGCCGTTCCATCACACCTCCTCGGTCACCCGCTCGCGTCGGTGCCGCGCCCTGCCGGCGGGGAGACTCAGGGGGCGCTCGCGCCGACGAGCTCGCGGGGGCGCTCGGCGACGACCTTGGTGAGGCGCGCCGTGCGCAGCACGCGGATCACCTGCCAGCCGAGGTCGAAGCGCTTGCTGATCTGCGCGAAGTGCGGGTTCAGGTGGTGGGTGTAGTGCTCGCCCTCACCGAAGATGAGGAACGAGAGCGCCCGGACGTTGATCGCGTAGCCCGCGCCACCCTCGACGAAGGACTTGGCGCGATGGCAGTCGGAGTTGATCGACCCGCCGAAGCGGAGCACCACGGCGATGTGCACCCCGACGCAGAGGGCGCCGAAGGCCACCGCGGCGAGCTCCCAGGCGAGGCTGCGGCCGACGCCGAGGATCGGCGGGGCGAAGAGCGCGAAGGCGAGGGCGTAGAGGACGCCGGTGACCACGGCGCCGACGACCGGCGTGCCGTAGACGGCGCGGTCGAGGGCATCGAAGGGGCGGTCGTCGGCGAGGTCGTAGGTGTCATCGCGGATGTCCGGGCACTGCGCCTCGGCGTGGAAGATGGCGGCCATGTGCCAAGAGACGCGCTTGTAACCGTCGATCCCCTCGCGCTCGCTGATGATCACCGGCGAGTGCGGGTCGTGGCGCACCTCGTCGAGCCAGACGTCGGTGTAGAGGTGGTGCTTGCGGTGGATGCGCCGCCACTCCCAGTGCCGCATGAAGACCGTGAGGTAGGTCATCAGCCGCCCGATCTCGTAGACCGGCCGCGACATGCGGTGCGCCCGGTGGGTCACCCCGCGGTGGAGAAAGACGGTGATCGTGACGCCCGCGAAGCCGGCGCCGATGAGGCCGGCGAGGACGGTGAGGCCCGCGAGGGCGAGGATTTTCACGCGCTCGTGGTGAGGGGGCGTCGTTGCTGGTCGTGGCGCACCCCACGACCGTAGCGGCTGGGGGAGGCGGTGGGCAGCGTCAGGGCCGTTGCTTCAGTCCGAATCGCTGAAGGCCTCGTGCAGCACGGCGAGGCTCCGGCTGAGGAGCCGGGAGATCTGCATCTGGGAGAGGCCGAGGCGGGTGGCGATCTCGGACTGGGTGAGGCCCTCGACGAAACGGAGCTCGATGATCAACCGGTCTCGCGGCGCCAGCGCGGCGAGCTGGGGGAGCAGCGTCGTGCGGTTCTCGACCGTGGCGAAGTCCTCGTCGAGCGCACCGAGGCGGCTGCCGAGCGAGTCCCCTTCGGGAGCGGGGGCGTCGAGGGAGGCGGAGCGATAGGCGTGTGCCGCCTCCAGCGCCTCGAGGACCGCCTCCTCGCTCACGTTGGCCTCCGAGGCGAGCTCGCGGACGGTGGGCGAGCGACCGAAGCGCTGGGAGAGTTCCTCCACGATCGGCCCGAGGCTGAGGTACAGCTCCTGCACCCGGCGCGGCGCGCGCACCGACCAGCCGCGGTCGCGGAAGTGGCGCTTCAGCTCCCCGATGATCGTCGTCGCTGCGTAGGCGGAGAACTCGAAGCCGAGGTCGGGGTCGAAGCCCTCGACCGCCTTGATGAGGCCGATCGAGCCGGCCTGCACGAGGTCGTCGAAGGGCTCGTTGCGGTGCGCGAAACGCCGCGCGAGCTGCTCGACGAGGGGGAGGTACGCGGTGATCAGCTCGTCGCGCAGCTGAGGGTCGCGCGTCCGTGCGAACTCCTGGAACTTCTCCCGGAATGCTTCGGCGTCTTTCGGATCGCCCGTCATCAGTGCCCGGCCGGTTCGCGACCTTTGCGGAAGGATCCGCCTCGCGCGCCGTCGGTGAGCTTGCCGACCTCGTACTCGTCGGTCAGTGCCGCGAGGATCCGCCGGGAGAGGTCGTCCTCCTCGCCCTCGTCGAAGCCGATCGCGTTCACCTCGCAGCGCACGCTGATCGCCGACTTGTCCCACGAGCATTCGAGGACCATGCGGCTCTCACCGGTGGCCCCCACGGCGCAGGTGCTGCACAGCTCACTGACCGCGAGACGCAGGTCCTCGATGTCGTCGATCCCGAAATCGATGCCGGTGGCGATGGCGCTCACTCCCATGCGGGCGAGCGTCCACATCTCCGGGTCAGCCGGGAGATCGAAGCTGGCCTGAGACCGTCCTCCGTCGTCCAGGCTCATCCGGCGAGCGCAGCGTCGAGGGTCTCGTGCACGGTGAAGAGGCCGAGGAGGCCCGTCACCTCGAGCACCTTCAACACCGGGCGCGCACTGATCACGAGCTCCAGGCCGCCGGCCGCGCCTTCCTCGAGGCGCTTGTGCGTCGAGATGAGCACCCCGAGGCCGGTCGAGTCGAGGAAGCTCACGCCACCAAGGTCGGCGACGACGCGGGTCGCGTCGGCCGGAGCCGCGTCGAGCTGCTCGCGCAGCTCCGCGGCCGTCGAGATGTCGACCTCCCCGGTTGCGTGGATCACGTAGACGCCCGCCCGTTCCTCAACCGTTACCTCCAACAGCCCTGCCACGTGCTCCCCTCCCGCGTCATCGGCGCCGGCAGTCGCCCCAGCGCTTCGCACCAACCCACCTTGGATTGGCGCACACCTTACGGCCCAAGCTGGAGGAGGCGTCACAGCGTGACCGAGAGCGCCCGCGGGCGCGCGCGTCAGCGCGCGAGAAGTGCGGGTCAAGGCCGCTTCAGCGAACGTTCGGGCTAAAGGTGTAGGTGGTGTCGAGCACGGGGGAGGGGATCACCCCGAGCACCTTGGCGCCGTTGCTGATCGTGATCGACTGGGCGCGGGCGGCGATGACGATCGAGGCGCTCCCGGTGACGGGAATGGGGGTCGCGGTGGCCGGCACGAGCACGCTCGCCAGCAGTGGCTTCGCGGCGTCGATCGGCGAGCGGACGACGACCCAGCAGGGGCGGTCGATCGACAGGCTGATCGTGTAGTGCGCGCTCGGCACGGCGTAGGTCGCGCTCGCGGCACCGCTTGAGACGAGGCCGAAGTGCGCGGCCGCCGGCCGCTCCACCGTGGCTGCCGAGGCGACCGAGGCCGTCGGGTGGAGGTCGGCCTTCACCGCGGCCAGCAGCTTCGGCTGGAGCTTCAGCACCGCCAGGCCGAGGTTCGAGAACACGACGATCGCGAGCAGGCTTAGCACCGCCCCGCGCACCGCGGAGGGGGCCGGCCGCCGGGGCGGTCGCTGGGGCAGCGCAGGAGGGAGGGGGGCGGCGATCCGCACCGGCGCCGTGTCGAGCCCGAGGCGAGTCACCGGGAGGCTGATCGTGTCCGCCGACGTCTCGTGCGCTGCCGGCGACGTCGCCAGCGAGAGCGCCGCGAAGCGCAGCTGCTCGAAACCGGTCGAGTCGAAGGACCCGAGCATCACGTGGTGGGTGGGCGCGCCCCCGGGGAAGGGGCCGTCAGCAGTCTCTGGGAGTGTCGACATCGCCAGCTCCGTCACGGTTGTAGGCGCCTTCAGCCGGCGAACGCCGGTGCGGTCGTCGCGAGATCACGGAGGGCTGCGGCGGGGAAGTCGGCGATCGCCCGCAGCGAGAGCTCGCTCGTCGCCTCTTCAAGGCAGCGGTCGCAGCCGGCGCCGAGGTGGCGGCGCGAGCGGAGCAGGCGGGTGCTCGAGCGGTCGAGGAAGACGAGGAAGGCGTCGCTCGACTCCTCGATCACGAGGCGGTCGTAGGGGCGCCAGTCCGTCGTCACCGGAAGGTGCTCGTCGAGGCCCTTCACCATCCGCCGGAAGCGGTGGTTTGCCTCGTCGAAGAGCCAAGTGCTGTGACAGGAATCGATTACGAGCAGTGCCTCGGGCGCCTGCTGGGTGTCACGGTCAGAAATCGGCTGCGGCATCTGTTCCTCACTCGGGCCACGCCCACCGCAGGGGATTGCGGTGGAACAACTTCTCCGTCTGGCGATCTCGCTGGCGAGCGATCTCGTTGGTATTGGGCTACCCGACCGCCCCCGCCGCCAAACGCTCCGTGTACCACCGAGGTGGCCGTTTTCGGGTGAAAGGTCGCGTCGGGCCGCGGACCTCGGTAGGGGGTGAGGGTGCCCTTGAGGGGCCGCCACGCAGCGCCGAGCAGCCACCTGGCGCCCCGGTGTTGCCGGGAGGGGCTCGCTCTGGAGCGCTTGCGGCCGCGCACGCGAAGACGCCGCCCGGGCGAACCCGGGCGGCGTCTTCGGGGGAGGGAGTGGTTGCTTTGGGACTACGGAAGGACGTCGGTGTGCGTGCGCTCTTCGCGAACGACCGTGCGGTTCGTATCGCCGAGGCCGTCGGTGGTCGTGCGGGCCGAGGTCGTCCGCTCGGTCCGACCGCGGGCCGACATCGGGCCCCACACCGTGAAGCCGAGGATGAGGCCAAGCGCGCCGGCGATCATGAGGATGACCCCGATGATGCCGATCGACGCACCGTGCACATGGTAGTAGACGGCAAATCGCAAAATTGCACCCACTGCCATGAGGAAAATGCTGCTACCAATCGCCATGCTCAATTCCTCCTGTGAAGACCTGTTAATACGTCTTCCCCGTTCAGCGGTGGAGAAAACATTGGTCCGATAAAAGGGCTATGCGCCCTGCTCTTCGGTGTGCCGTGCACGCCGAAGGATCGTCGACACTCGCTGGTGGGAGACCTCGAAGCGGCGGGCTATCGACGTCACCGACTCGCCTTCACGGGCGAGCGAGTGCGCGAGCCCCTGCTGGAGGCGCGCCCCCGCGCGGGTGACGCGACTGGCAACCCTTCCGGCGAGGATGACGGCGCGCGGCCGGCCCTCGCCGAGGACGTGCCGCATGGGACGCCCCGCCTGGCGGTCGGCACGCACACGCTCCAGCTCGCCGAGGAGCTCTCGCTCGTCCTTGAGGTTCGCGGCCACCGCTTGCTCGACCTCGTCGAGGGCGGCGATGACTGGGTCGCTCCCCCGAGTCTGTTCAGTCTCGGCCACTGCCATCTTCCTCCGCGCCTCCTTGTTGGGCGCCAGGGCCGGCGCCGGGGGATAGCTACCCGCATTCCTCCGGACTAACCAACGCGCGCATTTGGCCACTTCAAAGGGGGTATTTCGGGTCGCCAAGGGTTGGGACGGCCGCGGGCGGGGCATGTTCAAAGTCCGGACCCCCAAAGGGGGCGCGGTTCGGTAAGAGGTCTTGCCCTCACTAGTGAAGAGGGGGTGCTCAAGTGCGTGTGTTTGCGCGGGTCCCTGGTTCGGTTCGAGCCGTGCGCGAGTTCGTGGTGTCGGTGATCGGTGATCGTCCCGCGGCCGAGGATGCCGCGCTGCTCGCCTCCGAGCTCGCGACAAACGCCGTCCGCTACGGCGAAGGACAGATCGAAGTGAGCGTCCAGGAGATGGACGACGTGATCCGCGTCGAGGTCCACGACGACTCGCGCGAGCTGCCGGTGCTCCGCTTCCCGGGGGAGCGCGGTTCGGCCGGCCGTGGCCTGCAGATCGTCGCCACCCTCGCGCTCGGCTGGGGCGCCGAGACGCGGGGCGCGGGGAAGGCCGTGTGGTTCACCCTGCCGAGCGGAACGGTGCACCGCCAGAGCGCCTGATCCAGGCCTCCAGGGCTTGGCCCCAGGATGCAGATAGCCTGAGGCCGATGCTTTCCCGGCAAGGGAGCGCCGTCGCAGCGTTCTTCCGCGCGCGCCTCTCCACGCGCCCGCGCCCGGTGTGGACGCTCAGCGCGATCGATGTCATCGCTGCCGCGGCGGTGATCGCGGCGGCTTTCGCGCCGGCGACGATGCACCACTTCATGCGCGTCGGCATCATCTGCGGCATCCTCCTCGCGGCGGCGGCGGCGGCGACCTGGGCGCTCGGCAGCCGCCTCGAGCGGGCCGGCCTGGTCATCGGCGTGCTGGTGCAGGTCGCCATCCTGTCCGCGGTGATCGCCGAGGCGCCGACCCCGCAGGGCGCGATGCTCGGCTGCCTCACCTTCATCTGGAGCGCTGTCTACTCGGCGTCGTTCTTCGCCCGGCGGGAGATGTACGTCGTGCTCGCGGCGGCGACGATCGGCTCGGCGGCTGCGCTCGCGAGCAACGGCATCCACCGCTGGCTGGGCTTCTGGGTGGTGCTCACGGTGACCACGGTGACCACCGGCGTCGTCCTCGAGCGCTCCGTCGGCCAGTTGCGGCGCGAGGCCGAGACCGACGCCCTCACCGGGCTGCTCAACCGCCGGGGCTTCTTCAAGGCGGCGGAGGTCGCCCGCTCGATCTCAGAGCGCGCCGGACTCGTCGTCGCCGTGGTCGTGATCGACCTCGACAACTTCAAGGGCGTGAACGACCTCGAGGGCCACGCGGGCGGCGACCGTCTGCTCGTCGCGGCGACCGCTTCCTGGCGCTCCCAGCTGCGAGCCGGCGACCTCCTCGCGCGCTTCGGTGGCGACGAGTTCGTGCTGCTGCTGCCAGGCCTCTCCCCGCCCGAGGTGGGCGCCCTCGTCGAGCGCTTTCACGAGGTGCACCCGATCGCGTGGACCTCGGGCGCGGCCTTCCTCGCCGAGGGGGGGACGATCGAGGAGGCGCTCGTGCGAGCCGACGAGCTGCTCTACCGGGCCAAGGTCACCCAGGGCGGCCCCGACCGCAGTTCCTGAGGCGTTCAGCCGCTCCGGGCGGCACCTGGCAGGGCGAGGCTGAACCACACGGTGTTGCGCCACCCAGGAATCGCGGCTGGCCGTACGCCCCACTCGTCGGCGAGCGCATCGACGACCTGCAGCCCGCGCCCCGTCGGGTCGCTGCTCACCGGCGAGCGCCGGACGGCGCCACCCGTGCCGTTGTCGGAGACCTCGACCGCCACGCCGTCGTCAGCCGCGTCGATCCTCACGTCGAAGGGGGTCGCGCCGTGGCGGAGCGCGTTGGTGGCGAGCTCGGAGACCATCAGCGCGACGAGGCCGACGAAGGCCTCGGGCAGTCCTACAAGTGACTTCTCGGCGAAGTGCCGGGCCCGAGGCACCGACCCCGAGGCGCGGGGGAAGTCGTGCTCGAAAATCATTCGGCCACGGTGAAGGTGCCGGTGAGGCCCGTGACCTCGATCACGCGGAGCACGATGGGCGTCGGTCGACGGAGGAGCACCCGCGCGTGGTTGGACGCGTGGACGAGGACGGCGATCCCGGAGCTGTCCATGAAGGAGAGCTTCTCGAGGTCGAAGACCAGCTCCTCGGGGTCGTTCGCGAGGGCCTCGTCGACGACGGTACGCACACCCTCGGCGTTCGAGAAGTCGAGCTCGCCGGCGATGGCGATGCAGGGGGCTCCCCCCTCGGTCATCTCGAGGTTGGCGGTGACCCCGCCCTCGCCTAGTTCAGCCATCGGACCCCCAGGATCGCGGTGTCGTCATCGGAACCGTACGCACCAGCATGCACGACCACGTTGTCCAACAACTCTCCCAAAGAGCCGTGCTCGGCGTTAATCATCGACGTCAGCTCGGCGAGCGACTCGTCGATCAACTGACCCCGCCGCTCCACCAGCCCGTCCGTGAAGGCGACGAAGGTCGCGTAGGGGGGCAGGTCGACCTCGAGCTCGCTGTACGGGAGCGGGGTCGAGACGCCGACGGGGGCACCGACGACGGTCGCGATGGAGCGGCAGGCGCCGTCCGCGAGCAGCAGCGGGTTCAAGTGGCCGGCGTTCGCGATCGTGAGGGTGCGCATGCGCTGGTCCGCGAGCGCGAGCAGCACCGTCGCGAAGTGTCCATCGCTCTCGAGGTCGTGGAGCTGGGTGAGCTTGGTGAGGATCCCGGCGGGCGAGTCGCCCCCCGCGAGGTAGGCGCGGATCGAGTAGCGCAGCTCGGCCATCACGGTCGCGGCCCGCAGCCCCCGCCCCGAGACGTCGCCGACGACGAGGAGGAAGCGGTCGTCGTCGATGCCCACGACGTCGTACCAGTCGCCGCCGATGTCCATCCCCCGCACGCCCGGCAGGTAGCGGGCGCCGATCTCGACGCCGGGGAGCGGAGGGATGGACTCGGGGAGGAGGGCGTGCTGCAGCGTCTCCGCGATGTGGCGCTGCTCGTCGTAGAGGCGGACGACCTCGCGCGCGGCAGCGTCGCGCTCGCCGGCGATCGCCTCGGCGGCGGCGCGGCGGCGCACGAGGCGCTCGACGAGCCACGCCGCTCCGAGGGTGATGAGCAACCCGAGGCCGAGGACGATCCACTTCAAGTCGGCGAAGAAGGTCCCGCCGAGGGAGGCCCCAGGGGTCATCACGAGGAGGAAGGAGCCGGTGCCGAAGGGGACCGAGACCGAGGCCCGGCGGCCGGTGATCGGGAGCTGCGCCTCGTCGGTGGCGAGAAGGTCGGCGGGGGCCTCGCGGCGACCGAAGTAGATCGCGTAGTGCAGGTTGGCGAACGAGGAGTCCGAGGCGACGGGCGCCCGCCGGCTTGGGTTAAGCGAGGTCTCTTCGTAGACGAGGTAGGACGAGCCCTTCGGCGCGTAGGCGTAGCCGATCCGCTCGCCGGTGGGCCCCGTCACGATCATGCTGCCCAGTAGCCCGCTCCTTGCGGTGCGCGTGAAGAAGGTGCTTGCGAGCGCTCGGTCCGCGGCGATCTCCGGGGCCACGCCCACCTTGGCCATCAGCGCGACATGGCCGGGAGAGAGGGCCCACAACGAGCCCGAGACTGCCCCGGCATGGAGCTTCAGCGCCGCGGCCATGTAGCGGTCGAACTGGCGGGTGTCCCCCCCGGTCGCCTGCGCGAGCTCGTCGGCCGAGGCGAGGGGCGTCTCGATGCTCGGGATCGCCCCGGCGATCGCCGCCCCGGCGTCGTTGACGCGCAGGGCGAGCAGCCGGTTCTCGTTGCGGTTGTAGATGACGTTGGTGGTCACGCTGGCGGCGGCGGTGAGGGCGAAACCGACGAGCAGGACTGCGAGAGCGGCCCCGTGCACCCGCGAGCGACGGCGCGCGCGAGGGGGGGCCGCGGCACGCGGGGCAGTCGCGGTGGCCGATCCCGCGCCTTGCTCATCCGACGCCATCGAGCTCCTCCCGCCCGCGGCCGAGTTCGGGCGCTCCCAGCCGCGGCCGACACTACCGGACGGTGCGTGCGTCGTGGAGGGCGGTTTTGCAACAGGGTGCTGCGTCACCGCAGCTCAGCCCCGGTCACTGATGGCATTCGTTCGCCAAAGCATGACCTTCGCAGGCGCCGTCCGCGGCCACGCCCGCCGCTCTTTGCGGTACAAGGTCGACCTCCTCCAAGCTGTGGGAGGAGAGAGAGGGTTGCCGTGGAGCGCTACCAGGTCATCATCGTCGGGGGAGGGCCCGTCGGCGTCGCGCTCGCCGTCGACCTCGCCCAGCGCGGCGTCGAGGTCCTCGTCCTCGAGCGCCACCGCGAGGTCGGCCGCATCCCGAAGGGCCAGAACTTGATGCACCGCAGCCTCGAGCACTTCGCGGCCTGGGGCTGCGTCGACGAGTTGCGCAGCGCGCGGCTGCTGCCTCCGGGGTACCCGATCGGGGGGATCACCGGCTACCGCAACCTCGCCGGTGAGCACTGGTACCTCCCCGAGGGCCTCGCCGGCGCCGGCGCCTACTTCTCGGAGGCGAACGAGCGCCTTCCGCAGTACCGGACCGAGGAGGTGCTGCGGGTACGTCTCGGCCAGCTCCGTTCCGCGACCCTGCGCTTCGGCGTCACGGTGACCGCCGTCGAGCAGGACGCGGAGGGCACGCGGGTGCGCTTCGTGACCGACGAGGTTCCCGATCGGGAGGAGGTGCTCGCTGCGGACTATGTGGTCGGCTGTGACGGGGCGCGCTCGCTCGTGCGCGAGCAGTCGGGGGTCAGCCGCCGCAGCCGCGACTTGGACCAGAAGATGGTCCTCGCCGTCTTCAGCTCGCCAGAGCTGCACGAGTGGCTGGCGCGCTTCCCCGAGCGCACGACCTACCGGGTGCTCGACCCCGCGCACGCCGGCGTCTGGCTCTTCTTCGGCCGGGTGCGCCTCGGGGAGACCTGGTTCTTCCACGGGCCGGTGCCGCGCGAGACGACCGCGGAGGACACCGGGACGATCCTCGAGCTCATGCACGCCGCCGCCGGCGTGGACTTCGCCTGCGAGTTCGAGCACATCGGCTTCTGGGAGCTGCGGATCGACGTCGCGACCGAGTATCGGCGCGGGCGGGTCTTCATCGCGGGGGATGCCTGCCACAGCCATCCTCCCTACGGCGGCCTCGGCCTCAACACCGGCCTGGAGGACGTCCGCAACCTCGGTTGGAAGCTCTGGGCGGCGCTCGGGGGTTTCGGCGGTGATCGCCTCCTCGACTCCTACTCCGCCGAGCGCCAACCAATCTTCGAGCAGACCGGCGAGCAGGTCATCGCCGCCTGGGTCGACGACGACGCCGCCTTCCTCGCCCGCTACTCGCCGGAGCGCGACCCCGAGGAGTTCGCCCTCGCCTGGGGCGCCCGCACCGGCGGGGAGATGGCGCCCTCGTGGTACGAGCCGCACTACGACGCCTCGTCGATCGTCGTCGGCGGGGGCGGGGTGACCGGCATCCGCGGTGAGCACCAGTTCACGGCGCGTGCCGGCCATCACCTCGCGCCCTGCCAGCTCTCCTCGGGGAAGGACCTCTTCGCCGAGCTCGGCGACGGCTTCGCACTCCTCGCGTTCGACGCATCCGAAGCGGCCGCCGTGATCGCGAGCGCGGCCGCGGCGACCGGCGTGCCGCTCGTCGTCGTCGAGGACAGCTACGCCGACGACCGCCTCCGCTACGGCGCGCGCCTCGTGCTGGTGCGCCCTGACCACTTCGTCGCCTGGCGCGGCGACGCGCCACCGGAGGCACCCGAGGGGCTGCTCCGCGCAGTGACCGGTCGTTGAATCTGGCAGCGTCCGCCGTTACCCTGCTGTCGGCGCCGACGCAGCGTTTGGGGGGGTCGGGAGCGGGTAAAACCCTCCGGCGGCGAGTAGGGAAGGTGAGGCGCAGTTGACTCCGGAGACCAGTGTCGTGGCCCACGGGGCCCACGTCGTGGACTTCTACGCCTCCGTCGCCGATCTCACCCAGCGTGCCTGCAGCTATCTCGCGCACGCCCTCGACGAGGGTGCTGCGGTCGTCATCGTCGCCACCCCCGCGCACCTGCAGGCCTTCGGCGAGCTGCTCGCCGCCCGCGGTGTCGACCTCGCGGCGGCCCGGGCCGAGGGACGACTCCTCTCGGCGGACGCCGCGCGCACCTTGTCCCGCTTCGTCGTCGACGGGGCGATCGACGAGGGCCGTTTCGAGGAGGTGGTCGGCGGGCTGCTCCGTAGCGCCGCGGCCGGGGGGCGCCGCATCGCCGCCTACGGGGAGATGGTGCAGCTGTTGTGGGAGCAGGGCGAGGTCGGGGGCGCCCTCGAGCTCGAGACGTGCTGGAACCGCCTCGCGGGCTCCCAGCCCTTCTCGCTCTACTGCGCCTACCGGAGCGAGTCCATCGACGAGCACGCGGAGGGCCGCGAGGCGATCGAGCGCCTGCACGACTCGCTCGTCGACGAGCGCGCTTCCTTCGGCGACTCCGCTGAGCGCGCGCTGTCGGAGTTCCCCTGCCACCGCGGCGCGGCGAGGGCGGCTCGCCACTTCGCCCTCGAGGTCCTCCGCCGCTGGGAGATGGGCGCGCGCGCCGAAGAGGTCGCGGTCGTCGTCACCGAGCTCGCCAGCAACGCCCTGCGCCACGCCAAGTCGCCCTTCACCGTGGAGCTGGCGCGCCGTGACGGGCGCCTCCGCGCCTCGGTGCGCGACGGCAGCGAGCAACCCCCGGTCGTACGCGAGCTCACCAACGAGCGCTACTCGGGGCGCGGGCTCGTCGTCGTCGCACGCCTCGCGAGCGACTGGGGCTACGACTTCCTCGATGGCGGCAAGGCCGTCTGGGCAGAGTTCGACTACGAGGTCGCCGCCGACGCGGTTCAGGTGGCGCCGACGTAGACCGGTTGCGGTCGGAACCTGAGGGGCTCCTCGTCGAGCTCCTCGAGGAAATGCGCCGTCCACCCCGCGAGACGGGCGATCGTCGTGATCACGAGGCCCGCGGCGCGCGGCATGTCCGCGGCGAACATGATCGCCGCGAGGCCGAAGTCGACGCTCGGCCGGGGGAGCTGATGCAGGTCGGCCAGCTCGAGCACCGCCCGCACCACGGCGAACCGTTCCGGTGTCCCGACGCGCTCGACCTCCTGCTGGAGGGCCGAGAAGCGCGGGTCCCCGTCGGGGTACTCGCGGCGCCCGAAGCCCGGGAGGACCCCCTGGTGGCGGAGGGCATCGTCCATCGCCTGCTCGGCGCCCTGGGACTCGGCGTCCTGCAGCAGCGCGTGCGCGAGCTCGCTCGCCGAGCCCTGCGCCCGCGCCGAGGAGGCGCTCACCCCGACGAGCATCGCGTCGAAGTAGGTGGCGCGCGCCGAGGCGGCGATGCGCACCGCGAGGGCGGGTGGCGTCAGCTCGTGATCGGCCAGCACCACGAGGGCGGCGTTCACGGCGCGCACCACCTCTGGGCGGGCGCCGCCCTCGGCGAGGCGGTCGGCGAGGCGCTCGGCGAGCGAGCCGCGGACCGTCCTCCCCCCGTCGAGGCGCAGCTCGGATGCGCGTCCGGGGGGCGCGGCGGGCGGCAGGCAGTCGACGATCGTCGCCAGCAGCGCGGTCGCCATCTCGACGATCGAGGGCCGGCGGAGGTCCGAGGCGAGGCTGGCGCGGGCGCCGCTCATCATGATCGACCACTTGAGCCGGTTGCGCATCGTCATCTCCGGAGCGGGAGGGAGCTCCAGGGGGACCCACCCGGCGGGCGCGTCGGACTCCCAGAGCAAGGCGGCGACCTCCTCGAAGGAAGCCGTGGTGGCGAGCTCAACCGCGGGGATGCCGCGGTAACGGGGGCCGGTCGGCAATAGCTGGGTGATCGCCGTCGTGATACGGATCGAGTGGTCGTCGGCCTGGCGGCCGCTCTTGCCCCGACGGGCGATCCGCTCGACCTCGTCGAGGTCGAAGAGGCGCCGTCGGGCCTCGGGCGCGGGGTGAGACTGGAGGATGCCCCGGCTCACGTAAGAGTAGAGCGTGGCGAGCTTGATCCCAAGGCGACGGGCGGCTTCCGCGCTGTCTACCATCTCGCCCATCGGGCCAGCATAGGTTGCTGCGACCTTCACGACAGGTTGACGTATCGATCAACCTTGCACGAAGGCGGTTCCCGGCGTTACGGTGGGCCAACGCACGGCGGCAAAGGAGCGAGGGGCATGGCAACTGAGCGGAGCGTTCGCACCTCCCGGGGGGACCGCTTCCTGCGGTCGTTCATCGACACCGA